>JAZDIS010000021.1:0-2162 GCA_043804705.1 Pseudomonadota bacterium
GGTGTTGATTCCCTCCGCCGTGGAAACCTTGGGGAAATACCCAAGGTCCCGGGTGGCCTTCTCGATGGAGAACCAGTGGGATTTCGCCAGTTGCACGGCGAGGAAGCGCGTCATGCAGGGTTCCCGCTTGATCCGGGCGAGAGAAAAAGCCCTTTCCATGAACATCCCCATCAGGTAAGCCTTGTGGAATGGGATACTCTCTTCGACAATGGGAATATCAAGCCGTCTGAAAAATTTATTGAGCCAGTTCCAAAGATTGACCGGCTCACCCTGGGAAATAAAATAGGGCTTCCCGGCCCCGGAGGCTGGTCCATGCAGGTTTTTAGCCGCTAGAATAAAGGCATCCACGGCATTATCAAGATAGGTGACATCCACGAGATTGTGACCATCCCCGACCCGTTTCAACTGTCGGCAACTGGCATGGCCCAGAAGGCGGGGAATAAGGTTGGTGTCTCCCGGCCCCCAGATAAGGTGAGGACGCAGGGCTATGGTTTTCAGCGCATCGGAGTTGGCGGCAAGGATCATTTTTTCGGCAATGGCCTTGCTCCTGGCGTAGTCACAGAGGAACTTCCTGGCGTATGGCGTGCATTCGTTAACCCCGCACAGGTCGTCTTTCTGGTAAACAACCCCAGGCGTACTGGCATAGACGAGGGCAGGAATATTATTTGCGCGACAGGCGTCTAAAACATTCTGGGTGCCGGCGACATTGGTTCGATAATATTCATCTTTGTCACCCCAAATGCCGGTCTTGGAGGCAAGATGGAATACGGTGTCATAACCGGCCAAGGAGTTTTTCAGGAAATCCGCATCGCCGATATCGCCGGAGAGAAACCGGACGCCCAAGCCTTCCGCTTTTGGAAATGCCCTCCGGGCGACCACGGCTGTCTCAATGCCATCGCCCACAAGGCCTTGAACCAGCGCCCTGCCGACAAAGCCACTCCCGCCAAGCACCACAACACGCTCCATCCCCTCTCACCTTTTCGCAGAGATGAACACTTCCTCTACACACGGCTTCCCAAACAACCCCCATGCAACACATACGTTGATATACCCATTATCTGTAAAGTGCAAATAAAATAATGTGCGGCAACATGCTGTTTTTTTTAATTCTTTTCCCTAGAAATACCGAATTCACCGGCCATACAAATCCTCAAATCTCTCGATGTCGTCCTCCCCCAGATAGCTGCCGGTCTGAATCTCGATAATTTCCAGAGGAATGGTCCCGGGATTTTCCAGCCGGTGTTTTACCCCAAGCGGGATATAAGTGGACTGATTTTCCGTTAAGATGATGGACTGTTCGCCATTGGTTATATGGGCCGTGCCTTTTACCACCACCCAATGTTCAGCCCGGTGAAAATGCCGTTGCAGCGACAGGGTGGCGCCGGGATTCACCATGATCCTTTTCACCTGAAAACGTTCCCCGCCATCCACCCCTTCGTAAAAACCCCATGGACGAAAGACCTTCTTGTGCAGCCGGACCTCCTCCCGTTTCTCCAGCTGCAACCGTTTGACTATGGTCTTTACCTCCTGGGTCCGGTCCTTTGAGGCGACCAGCAACGCATCCTTGGTATCGACAATGATTTGATTGCTGAGCCCGATTGCCGCGACAAGGTTGTCTCCGGCATGGATATAAGAACCCGTCACATCCTCGGCCAGCACGTTGCCGATGAAGATATTGCCTTTCCCATCCTGCTCGCCAATCTCCCAGAGCGCTTCCCAGGAGCCCACATCGCTCCAGGAGCAATCCAGGGGCACGACCACCGTATCCCTGGCCCGCTCCATCACCGCATAGTCAACGGAGTTGGATGGGCTTGCGGAAAAGGCCGTGGAATCAAGCCGGGTAAAATCGAGGTCATGGGTGCGGGCGGCATAGGCCTGCGCCACGCAGTCGGCCATGAGCGGCTCAAACTCCTTGAGGGTTGCCAGAAATCCCGCCGCCTGAAAAAGAAACATCCCGCTGTTCCAGAGATACCCTTCGGCCAGATATTGTCCGGCTTTTTCCAGAGAGGGCTTTTCCACAAAACAGTCCACTGCAAACAAAGGGGACTCCCCTCCGTCCACCACCGCCCCTTTTTTTATATAACCATAGCCGGTATGCGGACTCTGCGGGACAATACCAAAGGTGACCGGATGTCCCTGCGCAGCGAACAAAGCCCCTCTGC
>JAZDIS010000022.1:0-6016 GCA_043804705.1 Pseudomonadota bacterium
AATAAACATTTATTGACACACTTCAACTTTCCTTTGTTTCCGCTATACCATTGCCTCTCCTCCCCATCTCTCACCCAGATACAAAGATATCTTGATTATTCAACCTCCCTGCCTTTCCCCACAAGAAAAAAATATTTCGTGCAATCTCTACTTGTTAGACACATTCTTTCCAGCCTGGCACATTTCTTCCATAAGAACAAAGCAACCCCCTAGAAAAACACGGGGATCGAATTCCACCTGACCAGGAGGGAAGACCATGGGAGCATCAGCATTGAAACCAACGCTGGCAACGCGCATGACCAATCATGAAGCATACGCCCACGGCTCGCTGCGAATCACCGCAATCCTCGGCATGATGGCGGCAACCGCTCTTCCCCTTACGGACGACACGGTCATGGGCATCATCAATTTCCGGGGCAGAACCGTTCCGGTCATCGATTTGCGGGTGAACCCCGTCCGCGGCCTCAACGGCTTTGCCGAACAGATCTGTATCCTGTCGGCGGAAAGCACCCAGCAGACCCAGCCCATTATCTTCGGCGCCTTGGTGGATTCGGAGGCGGACGCCTACGAACTTATTGCCGGGAAGACCCACTAACACAGATTACAGGCCCGGCCGGGCCTGACACGAGTAGCCGTTTGGATCGGTCCCCCCCCTCGCCGGTCCAAGACTTCCAGCCAAGTCCCTTCGGGGGCTTGGCTGGAAGTTGGCTTTTAGCATGGCAAAAAAATGACCTGGAGCACTTCATGGAGCACGGCGAAACACCGACGATTGCCGCCATTCCACAACCTCCCCCCACACGGCTGAGCCCATCCATGCTGCAAACCTCTTTTTTACTGTCTTACCCCGACCTCCCTATTATAAACCTGCCTCCCGGCAAGCTGCTGATCACCGAACAGACCGCTCTGGTCTCCACCATCCTCGGCTCATGCGTTTCCCTGTGCCTGCACAGCAAAAAATTCCGGATCGGGGCCATCTGCCACGGGATGTTGCCACGCCAGACAAAACCGTCCGTGGCCGGAGATTTCCCGTATCTGGACACGGCAGTGGCCCATATGCTCGAAACAATGACCACCCGGTTCGGTCTCGCCCCCTCAGAGCTTACAGTAAAGCTGTTCGGCGGGGCAAACGTTCTCCAGCACGGCATGACCGGCGCCGAGGGACTTGTCATCGGCCAGCAGAACATTGCCGCCGCCATTGAAGCCCTTGCCCGTTTCGGCCTTACCCCCGGCGTGCAAAAAACCGGTGGGACAGAAGGATACAAGATCTTTTTCAATACCGGCACCGGCGAGGTTTTCGTGCGGCGCATCGCCCCCAGCCTTGCAAAAAACTTTGCGCAAAAAATGAAACGACGGGCCGCGCATTAACGCCCGGACGTTGCAGGCACACATCATGACCAGCCCACAGATCCTGGTAGCGGAAGATGAGAAACATACCCGGCTGGCCCTGCATCTTGTTCTGCGCCAAGCCGGTTTCAGCGTGATCCTGGCAACTAACGGCCGGGACGCCTACGAGAAAATCCGGCAACAGCCTGCCAACCGCCCCATCAGCCTGATCATCACCGATTTCAAGATGCCGGAATTGGACGGCCTTGGCCTGATCGACAAACTTCAGGGGGCAGGCATTCCGATCCCCATCATGGTCATCACCGGCTACGGCGACAAGGAACTCCTCCGGCAGCTGCACAAACGCGGCTGCGCCTCCTACATCGACAAACCGTTCATCCCGGAGGAAGTCCTGAGCCGGGTCGCCAGCGCCCTGCCGCAAGCAGAGGCCTTGGCCTGAAGGCGTTCTGGCGCACCAGCCATTCCGGCTGTTTCAGCCCTTCCCAGCCCCGCCGCATCTCCGGTTTTCCGCAGCAACTCTCCGAGAAAAGCTATTGACCAGCCCTTGCGAACACACTAAAAGAAGAAATGTTTTGTCAACACGGGTGCGCCAAGATCAACCACACAATCAACAGGTCTCCATATGGTTTCCATAGCCACCATCGGCCCGGAAGGCTCCCACGCCTGGCAGGCGGCCCGCCGCTACAACCCGGACGCGACCATCAGACTTTTCCCGAATCTGACTGCGGTGTTCAAGGCCTTTGCCGCCCAGGAGACCGACCTCGCCCTGGCGCCGGTCTACAATACCCGCGAGGGGCAGGTCAAGGAATACAGCCGGTTGATCAAGGGCACAAACAAGGGATTCTGGCAGGACAACATCGTCCTGCCCATCCATCTCTCCCTGGGCACCCTTTCCGCCACGGAACCGGTCACCATGCTCCTGGGAAAAAGCGAGGTGCTGCGGCAATGTGAAGACTACATCACCAGCGTTTATCCCGATGCCACCCTTACCTCGGTACATGATCTGGACGCGGCGGTGCGCGAAATCAAGGCGCTGGGGCTTGCCGGCCATGGGATCATCGAGTCGGAAGAGGCACTTCGCGCCTACGGCCTGACCATCCGCGCCCGGGAGATCGTGCCCCACAACCGGACCCGGTACGCGGTGCTGGGCCAGGCCCCGGCCACCCGCACCGGGTATGATGCGACAATCATGGTCACCACCCCGATCAAGGACCGGGTCGGCATCCTGGCGGACCTTTTACACGAGTTCACCAAACGCAGCATCAACCTGATCGACCTGCAGACGGAAACCGCCCCCCAGAGTCAGAAGCTGCAATTTTTCATCGAGTTTGAAGGGCATCTTTCCGACGAGCGGGTCCAGGCGGCCATCGAGCGCATCGAGCACCAGATCATCCAGGAACCAGGCTCGGTAAGGGTGCTGGGCAGCTTCCCCAGGGTGGACATGCGGGTCAAGCGCATCAAGACCTTCGGTTTTATCGGCAGCGGCGAAATGAGCCTCTGGTTTGCCGAGCGCTTGAAGAGCGAAGGCTACGAAACCATGATCACCGGCCGCAGCACCGCCCTTCGGCCCGAGGAGATGATTCCCCAGGTAGAGGTGGTGGTGATCTGCGTGCCCATCAGCGCCACCCCGGCAACGGTGGCGGAATACGCCCCGCAGCTGGCGAACAACCAGGCTCTTATTCTGCTGGCCGGCGAGGCGGAAAACGTACTGCACACCGCCCTGACCCACACCAAGGAAGGGGTGGAGGTGCTGCTGGTCCATAACCTGTGGGGGCCGCAGGCCGCCACGATGAAGGACAAAAACGCCTCGGTGGTCCGCACCGCGCGCAGCGGAGTGTTGAGTAGCGAGTTCGAGGCCTTTCTTTATAAGCACGGGACCAAGATCTCCCTCGATGCTCCGGAGCAGCACGACCTGATGATGGGGGTCAGCCAGAAGCTGCCCACCTCCATCTCCGTCGCCCTGGCCATGGCCCTCAGGGACAATGCCATCCCCCCGGAGGCCATCGGCAGCCACGCCACCCTGACCTCGCTCTACTCCATCCTCTCCATGGCCAGGGTGCATGGCCAAAACCCCCGCACCTACGCAGAGATCATGGCCACCAGCGGCCAAGGACGCCGCATTGTCCAAAGCTTTGCCGAGAACCTGAACCGGATCACCAGACTGGCCGAATCCGGCGAGATCGAAGCGCTCTGCGCGGTGATCGAGGACAACCGGCGCTATCTCAGCGAACCGTTCCTCAAAGGCCGGATGCAGCAGGCCCTGGCCGTGGATGCCACTCTGGGCCGGGTACTCAGCCGCGACTGATTTCAGGGCCAAAGAATCAACAGCTCCGCCCAAATAAGGCAGAAGAATTACAACCCAAAACAGTCTGGTAAAATCTCTCAAAAACTTCTATCCTGAAGATATTGAAGAGATATGCCCATCTACCTTAAACAAAGAGCCCATAGAATTTTTTTATCCAGGAGACCGTGATGCGCCAGAAGACCATTGGGAAACAGATGCTGGTACTGGGGGTGGTGATCGTTCTGATCCTGATTCTGTTCGGGGGGGTCACCCTCACCACAAATTTCAAGGTGCAGCAAAATTTTTCCCGGCTGAAGATGCGGTACGAACAGATAACCATCTTGGACGGGCTGTTCCGCGCCCAGCTTCGCCTCGTGCTGACAGCCATGGATTCCATTATCGACAAGGAGGAAGGGAAAATCGCCCCGGAACGCCTGGAGGCAATCAATACGGGGGCAACCTATATCCAGGAGCACCTCGTTAACCTTGCCCAGTTTGCCGGCACGGAGGAAGAGAAGCAGCTTGCCCAGGATATTGCCACACGCTCTCACACGCTGATCGCCGCCATCCAGAAAGAGCTCCCGCAGCTCATCGAAACCCGGGCCGACGAGGCGGAATATGCAAGGATCGATGATGCCATCGACGCCAATGCCGGCGCCATTGAGGCGGATTTCGACAAGCTTGAGGCCACTGTGGGTGAAGAGATCAAAAAGGCCATGGAAAGCACTTCCTCCATTATCTCTGGTTCCACGCTTATTACCGTGGTGTTTTTTGTTCTCGCCCTGGCCCTGATCATGACCCCGCTCATTCTGATCAGCCGCTCGGTGATCAAGGCCGTCAGCAAAGTCAGCCGGGAGCTTGACGAGGCTTCTGATCAGGTGGCCGCCGCGGCAGGCGAGGTTTCCTCCTCCAGTCAGACCCTGGCTGGAGGCGCCTCGGAGCAGGCGGCAGCGGTGGAACAAACCTCCGCCGCCCTGGAAGAGGTAGGAGCCATGATCAAGCAGGATGCCGACCATGCCCGGCAAGCCGATGACCTGATGAAGGAAGCGAACACGGTGATCATGAGCGCCGACGAATCCATGAAAAAACTCACCGCCTCCATGCAGGAGATCTCTGTGGCCAGCGCCCAAACCCAGAAAATCGTGAAAACCATCGACGAAATTGCCTTCCAGACCAACCTGCTGGCCCTAAATGCCGCAGTAGAAGCCGCCAGGGCAGGTGAGGCAGGGGCAGGATTCGCGGTGGTTGCCGACGAGGTTCGCAACCTGGCCATGCGGGCTGCGGAGGCGGCCAAGAATACCTCTGACCTCATTGAAGGCACGGTGCAGAAAGTCAACACCGGCAGCACCCTGGTCCAGGAAACCAGTGAATCCTTCAATGTCGCCGCCGAATCCACCAACCGGATCGGCACGATCATCACCGAGATAGCCGGGTCGGCAAGCCAGCAGGCCAACGCCGTCACCCAGGTCACCAAGGCCATCCATGAGATCGACACCGTGACCCAGAGCAACGCGGCGGCTGCGGAAGAATCCGCCTCCGCCTCCGAAGAGCTGAGCGCCCAGGCGGAAATGCTTAAGGGCTCGGTGAGGAATCTGCTGGAAATGGTGGGCGGCGCGGAAGGCCCGACCCAAGCACGGCCGGAAACCAGAAATCTGAAACGGCCCCCCGCTCCGGCCAGAAAGGCCCTTCCGCCTGCGGCGAAAAAGCTGCCGCCAAAGGGAACAAAGCCCGAGGATATCATCCCCATGGGCGATGACTTCGAGGATTTCTAATTTTTTTTAAAAAAAAATGGGAACTTTTGCAGTGAGGGGCAGGTCTTAAAATTACAGGCAACGTGAAAACCGAGAAATCTCCTCCTCTGGTTTCTTTTTTCACCTTGTTTCTTCTTCCTCTTCCCTTCTTGCCGCCACCAGCGGCACTCAGCGGCCATTTCCGCCCTCCCGGAAATGGCCGCTGTTTTTTTATTTTACCGCCGGACTTTTTCTCTTGATAAACCTTCTCAAATAGTCATATGCTGAGAGCAGAAAACGCCAGCCATCAAGCCTGTCCGCCGCATGATGCCCACGAAAAAGAAATCTCAAATTTTCAAGGAGAAAGAGGATGGATCTCAAGCAGTGGTCGTTGCGGGGCAAGATTGTTCTGGTGGGCGTATTGCTTCCCACCCTGCTTATCCTGGGGCTGTTCCGTCTCTACTCCGGAGAATCCAGGGAAAAGACCCTTGCCGCCTATGCGGACAAGGCCAGAGCCATCTGTCTGACCGCCGAGTCCACCCGGGATGAGATGGAAAAGAAATGGCAGATGGGGCTGTTCACCGCCGAACGTCTCCGGGAGCTGGCCGCAGCTGGCGAAAAGGACAAGGTTCTGGCCATGGTTCCGGTGGTTTCCGCC
>JAZDIS010000023.1:0-7812 GCA_043804705.1 Pseudomonadota bacterium
TCACCTGCGGTACGCACCGGCAATCATTCCAGTCATCGCCGACTTTCGAGCCACGCCACTCGCTGCTGCATTCGCAGGTTCCCCGGATCACCTTGTCGCCGTTGCATTCCGGACACACCTTTTTATCCGTACCGTTCATCATTACCCCTCCTCGCCCTGGAATTGAAGCCAGTCCGTACCGGCATGACCGGCCCATGATTCTTCGCACTGCGTACAAAAAGTATGGAACAGGCCCGGGAGGATGTCAAGGGGATGGAGGAAATCGGCCAGGCTACCCCTTATGATTCATCGGTATGACGGCAGGCATGCGCCACCATGATCTTTTTTGCCAGACCGGCGTTGATGGCCAGGCGCGTCCCCTTGAGTGCCACGATGAGCGGCCCGGAGGAATGATTGCTGACAATCTCCAGACGTGACCCCACCGCGAGGCCCATATCACCAAGCCTGGCCTGCACCTCCCGGCCACCCAGAATAGTGACGATCCGCACCCGTTCGCCATTGGCGGCATATTGCAGGGAGAGGGCCGGTTCCCGCTGCGCCATGCACGAGGCGCAGAGTCCGTAGATTTCCATCTTGTGCTGGAGCGGATGGAACTGAAATTGCCGGGCGATTTCGTGCTGGAGCCGTTCAAGGCTCTGGTTGGCAAACTCCTGGATCTTGCCGCAGCGGGTGCAGATAAAATGGTCGTGGTGCATGCCGAGGTGGTGATGTTCGTAGACCGGTTCCTGGGTTTCGAACAGCTGTTTCTGGGCAAAGCCGAACTGGCAGAACATCTCCATGGTTTCTTTAAGAAACTCCCGGTCCAGCAGCTCCGGCCTTTTTACCCTGATGATCCCCTCCAGCCCGGTCAGGCTCAGATGCTCTTCCACGGAGAGAAAAATATCCAGCACCTTCAGCCGCTCTTCGATGCGGGAGGCATTGAAGGATTGCAGCACCTCCTGAAACTGTTCCCGCTCCTGCTGGTGCTGGGTCTGGGGATCAAGTCCTCCTGGGGCAGCACCTTTGCTATCCTTGTTTTTTACTGACCGGAAAAAACCAAACATTATCATCTGCTCCTTTGTACCTCAATCAACCTGCACCCATTCTCCGTGTATCAGCAGCGCATGAGGGCGGAATCGGGACTTGTAGGCCATGGCCGCCACCGGTTCTATCCAGTAGCCAAGATAAAGATAGTCACAGTGCTCGCGCCTGGCAAGCTCGATCAGATACAGGATATTGAAGGTTCCCAGGCTTCGCTTCTCAAAAGCCGGGTCAAAATAGAAATAGACCGCGCTCAGGCTGCGCTCAGCCAGATCAACAACGGACACCCCCACCAGCCGCCCGGAGAGCCGGAAGGAGATTTCCATGGTCGGAGCCAGTGAGTTGAGGAAAAAACCGCTGTAATAATCCAAGGCCGTGCTGGCCCGGCCGGGATAACGGCTGTTCAGGAAGCGATCCAGCAGTTGCAGCTTTTCCGGCGTCACCTCAAGGGGGGCCAGATCAATATCCAGATCATGGTTCCGCTCCCGGCCGCGCCGCATGTTCCGGGAGGGGCGAAAGGTTTCCGGCTCAAGCCGGATGGGCACACAGGCCGTACAATCCGGACAGCGCATGGCATAGATGGTGTTGCCGTTGCGCCGGTATCCGGCGGCGAGAAATTCATCCAGCACGGCCGGAGGCAGGAAACTGAACCCCGCTTGGTGGTAGACCGCCGTATGGTCAAGGCCGTAGGGGCACTCTGCCGGGGTATCCACAAAATACGGGGAGAGCTTGGCGACGAATCGGCTGGTATCCGGAACATCCACGGAGGTATGTGTCACTCTGAAGTACTGCCTCTACTGATAGAGAAAATATTTTTGCCGCATCTTGCTGAAGCCGTCAAGCCCCGGCTGCCAGCCCAACTCAAGCTCCCGGATATCCGCGCCTGCCGCCAGTTGATGCCGGAGATTGCTGTCGCCCAGAATCAGATCCAGGGGAGTCCGCTCAAATTCATACTCATAAGGCGGGGCTTTCAGGGCAAACTGCTCCGGGTAACAGCGCATGAAGGACTGAAGCAATGCGAGCGAGGTGCGATAGGGCAAAAATGTCCGCGGGTCCGTAACATGAAGCTGGAAGCCCCGGCAGGTCTGCCCGGCCCATTTGTTGGCCGTGGGCTCAAAGGCCAGGGGGCGGAGAAGGCAACCGGGCAGAGGCACCTGCATGCTGGTCAGAACCGTCTGCCAATCAAGAAACGGGGCGCCGAAGATTTCAAAGGGCAAGGAGGTGCCCCTGCCTTCGGAGATGTTGGTGCCCTCAAAAATCACCTGCCCCGGATAGACCAGGGCCGTGGTCGGATTCGGCATGTTGGGCGAGGGGAACACCCAGGGCAGACCGGTATCGCTAAAAAGCATCCGCCGTTGCCAGCCGGGCATGGTCACCACCTCAAGGTCCGCGCCGATTCCGTACTCGCCGTTAAGCAAGCGGGCCAGCTCGCCGAAGGTGAGGCCGTGGCGCATGGGCAGCGGATACAGCCCGACAAAGGAGCGGCAGTCATCCTGCAACAGATTGCCTTCCACCGCCTCCCCGCCCACGGGATTGGGCCGGTCCAGCACCACCACCTTCTTGCCGTGGCGGGCCGCCTCTTCCAGGCAGTAGGCCAGGGTGTAGAGAAAGGTATAAACCCTGGTGCCCACATCAACGATATCAACGAGCAGCACGTCAAAATGCTCGTACATGGCCGCAGTGGGCCGACGCACCTCGCCGTAGAGACTGAACACCGGCAAGCCGCTGCCCGGATCGGTCATATGGTCCGACTCGATCATGTTGTCCTGTTTTTCCGCGAAAAACCCGTGCTGGGGGGTGAACAGGCAGGTGAGCTGGCCCGGAAAGGCGGCCATGATCAGATCCCGGCTGTGGCGGAGGTTCCGGCCGGTGGAGGCCTGATTGCAGAGCAGGGCCAGCCGTTTGCCGGCAAGATAGGCAGGGGGGGACGCTACAAGATGCTCAATTCCAAGGGTAACCATGGTTCTCCCGTTTCAGAGGATGGAGGAATGACCGGCATTTTTTTCTTTGCACTTTGCCTGCGGCTGATTAGTTTAGCCATGTGGGTCAATGGAATATAATCGAACCTGGAGCCTTCGTGCATCAAAAAGGCGACAGGCGTGCAACATGAACTGAATTACAGAGGATTTTGAGATGAAGATTGCAATCAGCGGCAAGGGCGGCGTGGGCAAAACCACGATCATGGCCATGCTGGCCAAATACCTCCAGAAACACGGCAAAGAGGTGCTGGTCATCGACGCGGACCCAAGCCCGCACATGGCCCAGAGCCTAGGCCTGGCCGAGGATGAAAAAATCACCCCCATCGCCGAGATGAAGGATCTTTTGGTTGAGCGCTCCGGCAAGGTGGACGGCTCGCCCTTCTACAATATCAACCCGCAGGTGGATGACCTGCTGTCCCGCTTCATCGTGGAAAAGGACGGGATCAAGCTCATGGTGCTGGGCGCCATCCAGACCGCCAAGGGCGGCTGCGCCTGCCCGGAAAGCAACGTGCTGAAAAGAATGCTCACCAAGCTGCTGCTCTCTCCCCCGCAAGTGGTACTGCTCGACATGGAGGCCGGGGTGGAACACCTGGGCCGCGGCACCATCGCCGGAGTGGATCACCTGCTGATCGTGGTGATTCCTTCAAAATCCGGGGTGCGCACCGCGCTCAAGATCAAGAAGCTCGCCGAGGAATCCGGCATCCCCCGCATCTCCTATGTGGGCAATCTGGTGGCGGATGACGACGACCGGACCTTTCTGGCCCAGGCCCTCGGCGAGCCGCCCCTGGCCTGCTTCCCCGACTCAGCGGCGATCCGGAAAACCGAACGGGCGGGCCTGGCGATTACCGGGGCGTTGGGGGAGGTGGAAGAGGCGGCAGCCGAGGTGCTGCGGCAGATCCTGCCATAATGCCCACCATTATTTCCCGCCGATAAGCCGGAAGGTCTCTTCGTAAATCGTCGTGCGTGGTCCGATGGCCACGACCTCGACAACTTTTCTTGCCGAAAGGCGATATACAATCCGCATGTTTTTGACCCGTAAGGTACGCAACCCGGCGAGTTCCTCACGCAATATTTTGCCGCAATGCGGGTCCGCCACCAGCATTGAAAACGCGAGTTTAAACAGCTTCTTCATGTCGGGGTGCATACTGCGGACCAATACGGCCAGCTCTTCCGGCAGACGGACAACCTGGCGCGGCATCAGGCTAACCGAACAGCTCTTCCAGGGTGTACAGATTGGCCTTTTTCTTCTTGAGAGAGGCCACCCCCTGTTTGATCTCGGCCATCAATTCGGCATTGTTTTTCACGGCAATAGTTTCCCGCCATCCCTCGAACTCCTCCGGGCTGACCAAAACCGCCGCAGGCTTGCCGTTCTTGGTGATTATCACTTCTTCGCTGCCGATCTGCAGCCCGTCGATCAGGGCGCTCAGCTTCATCTTTGCTTCGGAAAGAGACAATGTTTTCATGCGGGTGCCCCCTATAAAGGTTGACCAGAATTAAGACTATTTTATCCTGGTTTTGCAGAAAAGAAAAGCTGAAAGTGGCAGGATTTCGGGGAGCTTGCAGGGAGATGCCCTCGCGCTGGGCAGGGCGTCAGGGTGGCCGGGGTGATCAGTTCGGTAAACATTGGAGGGGTTCTGGTTGTTCCCATTCTTTTTCGGCTACACGTCGTAGCAGCCTTTATTTTATTCATAGTTGTGACCTCATCAACGATTGGACAAGAGTCTCCTTTAACGAAGCAACGATGGCTTTGAAGCCAGCTACCACCGGTAACACCTGGGGTCACCTTATGAAAATCAGTAGCTCCAATCCTCATGGCTAACCGGCAACCGGTTCAACTGATCCCGATAAAACCGCCAGTTCGGCATGAATTGGTCCATGAGCGCAACAAAGCGGACGGTATGGGTCGGCTCCAGGATATGGGCCATTTCGTGCACGACGATGTATTCAAGACACTCTCGTGGTTTCTTGGCCAGATCGGTATTGAGGCGGATGGTACGGGCCGCCGGATTGCAGCTTCCCCACCTGGTTCTCATCCGCTGCACGAAAAAACGCTCCACCTTCACACCCAAGATGGGCTCCCACCTGGCGATCAATGGCAACACCTCTTGCTTGAGCTGCCGGCGATACCAAGCCTCGACAACCACCTGCTTCCCGGCTTCGGTCGTTCCGGGCCGGACACGCAAGATCAGCTTGCTGTGCTTGCGTTCCACGGTCGGCGGCGCATCAGACTCAATCACAGTGAGCAGGTAACGTTTTCCTCGCAGGTAGTGACTTTCCCGGTCCAGAAACTCCCGCGGGGTCTCCCGCTCCTGCCCGCGAAGCTTGTCCTGCTGCTGCCTGATCCAGCTCAACTTGGCAATGGCAAAGACCCGGACGGTATCGAGGTTCATGCGCAAAGGGGCCGAAATCCGCACCCGGCCACTCGGAGGATAGACGCTCAGATGGACGTTCTTGATGTCCTTGAACACCACATCCACCTTGATCTCGCCGAGATGGAGCCTGGAGACCATCAGTACTCCCTCTGCGCCTTGATGATAAGAAAGATGCGCTCGACCTCATCCATGTCATTTCCCAAAATCGGCAGCAAAGCCGCCTTGATGATGTTCTCTTTCGCCTGATGCCCGCGCCAGCCGTCGGGCCGCGTTTTCTTGACCGATTCGTCGATCGTGAGCGCCAGATGCAGCGCCGGGTCGCCCGAAACGACGAACTCGGCACACTCTTCGGCAACCCTCAAACCCCGGTCGGCAGCTTCATCCTTCTTCCGCAGATTATTGTAAAGCGCCCGCAGCGCCGGACTGTTCCGCAGTTGATCCGGCGTATCCTCCCCCTGCCCGGCCTCCACCCTTTTCGCCAGCTCGGCGATGCGTTGCAGATATTCCTCATAGGCCACGGCCCTGGCCTTCCGGGCGGCAATGATCTCGTCCAGCAGCGCCGACATCTTTTCGTAAAAAGCGGGATCGTTCAGGTGCTCCTTGATGATCTTCCTGCGGACATTGTTCTCGATGGTTTCGGCGATGGCATTCTTGTTGCCCTTCAAGCCGCCGAGCTGTGAGTTGATCGCATTGGCGATGCCGGTCTTCACGATCAGCTCCAACAGGCCCATGCCGTCGAAGGGCGAAATCTTGCGGGGCTCGTCGGCCTCGATGTAGGTGTCGATCAGGTGCCGCATGTCGGCCTCGTAGGCTTTGAGGTCGAGGGTCTCGCCGCTGGCCTTGCGGATGATCTCGCGCAGCTTCAGAAAATGGTCAAGCTGCTTCTTGATACGCGCGATGCCGGCCGCGTCGTAGCCGGCTGTTTCCAGTTCGTCACCGATGTTGGCGTAGGCACGCACCAGCGCCACGGTGGCCTTGTAGAGCGCCGCCCGCTGCGGCTCCCGCTCCTTCAGATCGGAGGCGATCTCGGTGTTGCCGCAAAAATAGTGGATGTGCTCCAGCTCGCCCTTGGGCGGCTCGACCGGCTCGCAGAGCAGGATCAGCGCTTCGATGGCATTGTCGAGGCGTTTCTTGCCGATCTGCAAACGATCCTGCAGCAGCACCTCGGGGGCGACCCCGCCGGCACTGTGATCCAGCTCCGAGGTGTATACCGAAATGGCGTTTTCGACCTTCTTGAACAGATCCTTGTAATCCACGATATAGCCGAACTCCTTGTCCTCGCCGTCCAGCCGGTTGGTGCGGCAGATGGCCTGGAACAAGCCGTGATCCTGCATGGATTTGTCGATGTAAAGATAGGTGCAGGGCGGGGCATCAAAGCCGGTGAGCAGCTTGTCCACTACCACCAGCAGCCGCATGTTCGCCGGTTCCTTGACGAAGAGCGCCTTGGCCCGTTCTTCATAGGTCTCGGTCTTATTCATGCCGGGCCTGGCGTCGATGTCCTTGAGCAGCTCGGTGTAGGTATTATAAATGAACTGCTTATCGGTCTCGGTGTTGGCGCCGGTTTCCTCAAGCGTCACGTTTTTCGCCAGCGGGTTGTACGAAGTCACCACCGCACACTTGCCCTTGAACGGGGTCTTCTGGAAGAGGGTGAAATACTTGCTCGCCTCGTAAATGCTGGAGGCCACCAGAATCCCGTTGCCGCGCTCGCTACTCAGGCGAGGCTTGACGCTGAAATCGAAAACGATGTCCGCCACCACGCGATCCATGCGCGACTTGGAGCTGAGCACGCTCTGCATCGTACCCCATTGCTGCCTCAGCTCAGCCTTCTGCCAATCATTCAACGCCTTAGTTTTGGCCTCGAACCACTGGTCGATCTTGTCCTGCGAGCCGAGGTGCTGGTCGATGTCCCGGGCCTCATAGACCAGATCGAGCACCACCCCGTCCTCCACCCCCTCGCTAAATTTGTAGCTGTGGATATAGCCGCCGAACACCTCCAGGCTGGTCTGCTTGTCCTTCTTCAACAGCGGCGTGCCGGTGAAGCCGATAAACACCGCGTTGGGCATCATCGCCTTCATCACCCGGTGCAGCCTGCCGCTTTGGCTGCGGTGGCATTCGTCCACGAACACGAACACCTCGCCCACCGTCTGGCTGGGCTGCGCTTCCAGCTCCTGGATGAAGGCGTCCAGGTCATCCACGTCCCTGCGGCCGAACTTGTGCACCAGCGAGCAGAGCAGGCGCGGCTTGGCCTGGCCGAGCTGACTCATCAGGTCACGGCCGCTGCTGGTGCGCTTGATGGCCTCGCCTGCCTCGCTGAAAACCCGCTCGATCTGCTTGTCCAGCTCATCCCGGTCGGTAATGATGGCGACGCGGGCGTGGGGGTTGTTCTCCAGAATCCACTTGGCAAGCAGTACCATCACGATGCTCTTGCCACTGCCCTGGGT
>JAZDIS010000024.1:0-3935 GCA_043804705.1 Pseudomonadota bacterium
GGCGGCTGTGCAAGATCAGAAGAAGGATCGCGTAGGAAAGGATCAGCAGGGGGATGGGCGGGGTGGGCAGCCAGAAAGAGGAAAACGGCAGTTCGGAAAGAAAGGCGGTCAGCGCGTGGGAAATATGGATGCCAAGAGCGCCTGTTTTTAAAAAAAATACCGCTGCCGTTGGGGCAATCGGTTGGGCGAGGATTGCGGTCAGGCCCAAGGGCAGGGTCCAGAAGCAGAGAAAAGGCGTAACCAGCAGGGTGGTGATGGGGCCCAGCGGGGAGATTCTGTTGAAGTGGAACAGGGCGAGCGGGGCGGTGGCGATAAAGGCGGCCCCGGAGATGAGAAGCCCGGAGATGAGGAGATAGCGCAGGGTTTGCCAGGGAGAACGGTGGTCCTTCCGGGGGTGCCAGGCGTTGAGTCGCGGCATGGCGAGTATTATTGCCGCGGTGGCGGCAAAGGAGAGCTGGAAGGAGGCGGTGTGGATGCTGAGCGGGTTGAGCAGGAGGATGCAGAAAGCGGCAATGGCAAGATTGTTCAGGCTTGACCACTGGCGATCCAGGAGGATGGCCGTGATGAAAACGGTGGTCATGAGCATCGCCCGCACCACCGGGGGGTTAAAGCCGGCAAGACCGGTGTAGAGAACGAGCACGGGAAATGAAAGGGCCAGGGAGATCTTGGCCGCAGGCAGGCGGAGCAGCAGCCAAGGAAAGCGGTTGACCAGAAAGCGGAAGAAAATTGTGGTCAGGAAAGCCACGACAACGAGATGGCTCCCGGAAATGGCCAGGATGTGCATGATGCCGGTTGCGCGGTACATCTCCGAGACTTCCGGGGAAAGGCCGCTGTTGTCGCCAAGGAGAAGCGCCTGGTACAGGCCGGCGTTGCCTGGGGTAAGGTTCGCATGGAGAAAAGCCTCGAACTGCTGGCGGAATTTCTCAAAAAAATAGGGGCCCGGCAGGGGAAGGCGGTTGGCGGCAAGGGGGGAAATGCTCTGGATGAAAATGGGGCTGGCAACCCAGCCTTTGACCATAATTTCTTCGGCGGCAAGATATCCCGCATAATCAAAGGCGCCAGGGGTTGCCAGCTTGTCCGGCAGGGAAAGCCGGGCGCGCACCAGATAGTCCTGGCCGGGAACGAACCCCTTGAGCAGCGGGGCGTTGACCGTGAGCGTGACGCGACCTGTTGTCGCAAGGGGGGCTTGAGCCGCAGGGAGCAGGATGCTGTCCGTTTCGAGAATGAGATGGGTTTTTTCATTCTTAAAAACAGGTTTTTGGATCAATGTGCCAGTCAGGCTGACATCCTGTTTTTCCGGGATGAGGCGGACAAGATGATGGGCAGGAAGGTTAGGGGAAAGAAACGACTCTGTGTACAGCAGGCCGCAGAGAAAGAACAAGGGGAGCAGCAAAAACAGGAGCCAGGCGCGTGCCTGCGGCCATCGGAGCAGAGTGAGGGTTGTCAGAGCCGCGATCAGGGCGGCAGGCAGCCAGAGGGAGGCGGTGGCTGGCAGCCAGCCGGCCCCTGCGGTCATTGCTCCGGCGGCAAAGGCCAAGAGTGATGGCAGGAGCGGGTTGCGGTCTGTCTGGGGCAGCATGGGTTTTGTCTGCGGCCTTCCGGCTGGAAAAGGTTCGGCAAACCGTGGCGAATCTTATTGCTCAGCGTGTTGTCGCATGCGCAACAGTGAAAAAATGGAACCGGTGTTCTCAGTCCAGAAAATGCTTGAGCTTTTCCCGTCTGCTTGAGTGCCGCAGGCGGTTGAGCGCTTTTTTCTCGATCTGCCGGATGCGTTCCCGCGACACGTTAAACCGCTTGCCGATCTCTTCAAGGGTGTATTCCGCGTCCTCGCCAATGCCGAAACGCAGGCGGATGATTTTTTCCTCCCGGGTGCTCAGGGTGTTGAGAATGCTGGTAACACGGTCGGAGAGCTGTTGGTTCTGCACAGCCTCGTAAGGCGAAACCGATTCCTGATTTTCCAGGAAGTCTCCCAGGGTGCTGTCGTCATCGCCCACTGGGGTTTCCAAGGAGATGGGTTCCCGTGAGGCCTCCAGAATTGCGAGGATCTTGTCCATCGGCAATCCGGTTTTTTCGGAAATTTCAATGGGGGTCGGCTCGCGGCCCAGCTCCTTGAGGAGCGAGTAAAACGCCTTAAAGAACTGACTCCTGAGCTCCAGGAAATGCACCGGCAGCCGGATGGTTCTGGTCTTGTCCAGGATAGCCCTGGTGATCGCCTGTCTGATCCACCAGCTGGCATAGGTGCTGAATTTGTTGCCCTTGGTATAGTCAAAACGGAAAACGGCCCGCATCAGGCCGAGGTTGCCTTCTTGGATAAGGTCGGCCAGGGTGAGGCCCTGATGCATGTAGCGTTTGGCGATACTGACCACCAGGCGGAGATTGGCCTTGATCATGGCATCCTTGGCAACCTCGATGGAGCAGTGGAACATCTCGAGCTTGCAATGCATTTCCTGGAGTTTTTTGTTGGTAGGATGCATCTCGCAAGCCTTAACAATCGCACGCATCATAAAGTTTAGATGCTGCTTTTTAGGCTTCAGGGTCGGGTCGCGTTTTTCCCACAGGTCAATGCGTTCAATCAGCTGGCGCAGTTCTTCCGTTCCATGCTGGTCCTGGCGAACCGCGCGGATTATTGCGTCAAACCCCTCGCGGATCGTTTTGCTGTATTTCTCCTCTTCCTGGGGGGTAAGCAGCTCGAATTTACCCATCTCCCGGAGGTAGGTGGTGGTTGTTTCTTCCGGCTCCGGACTATCCTCCTTTGAAACAAGGGCGGCGGCGTCCATAAGCTTGTCGTCGTCATCGTCCAGAGGGGGTTCCTCGTGCTGGCCATCCCCGCTGCCCTCCCAACTCTTGCCGTCGAGGGTTTTTTTCTTGCCGGATTTCTCCTGGCTGACTATTTCGATATTGTTCTCGTTGAGAAAATCGAAAATGCCGTCGATGGCATCAGCGTCTTTTCCTTCCGGAATCAGGTCGTTCAGGAAGCTGAGGGTTACGCATCCCTCATCTTTTCCGGCTTCGAGTAGTCTGGCTTTTATGTCGGCAGGCACGGGCTAACCTCTCCTGGTTTCAAGATTTTCTTTCTGTTGTAGGCAAATACCGGTTCTCTGTGTGACCGGGGCAGAAAACTTAACACTATACAAATAGTATCAGATTATGGCAAGGAAAAGTGAGTGAAAAAATAATTAGACGGTTTTTTTATGGTGTTTCTAAATTTGCGAAAAAAATGTTGACACTGAGGAGATTAGCCAATAGTATTGCGCATCGCGTACGAAAAATTCATGCATCTATTCCTTCCTTTTTTAACTACGTTTAAGATCAACATATTCCGAAGAACATATCTTCAGTATTCTAATCCAAAATTCTCGAAAAACAATCTGTTCAAATTCATAATATTGCTCTCTGTAAAATTTCCGTATTGTTAAAAAAACAGCAGGTGTTCCGTCCGTTGACTGTGGCGGTTCACTTGGTATTTTCCTAATTCTGCGGAAACATTTCAAGATTTTTCATCGTAGATTTTTTCTGTTGTGATGGGGCCAGTCGCGAATATCCTGCTGTTCATTATTTCTTGTCATGTCTGATTTGACTTCTTTTTTTAAGGTTGCTTGGGGCCATCGCGGTTCAAACGCTACATAGGCGGTTCAAACGCTACAATATTGAGAGCAGTACACGGGAGATGGAGAAAGGGATTGTATGAACTTATCTGAACTTAAATTGATGAAAATCACCGAGCTGACCAAGCTCGCCAAGGATTACCGTATTGAAGATTACAGCGCCATGCGCAAGCAGGAGCTGATTTTTGCCATCCTGCAGGCCGCCGGCGGCCAGGCCGAGAAAAATGGGGAGAACTGGGGCAGCGGCGTGCTTGAGGTGTTGCCCGATGGTTTCGGTTTTCTTCGGGCACCCTATTACAATTATCTGCCAGGGCCGGACGACATCTATGT
>JAZDIS010000025.1:0-5356 GCA_043804705.1 Pseudomonadota bacterium
CTCGGGGTGTTCCAGATAGCGACGAACAAGGGCGGCAAAGGGGGCATTGCCGGAGAGGAGATTGGCATCCTCTTTCCGTTCCTTGCGGTACTGCTGGAGTTCGTTCACCTTCAGCTCGGCGATGGCTGAAAGCTGGCGTGCCACCTCGGCGCTGTGATTCTCTTCGTGGCTCCGGTAGGTGAGGAACCCGGCAATAACGATGCCCGCCGCCAGAAAGAAAAAAATCAGGATGAAGGTATGCAAGGCGCGCGGGGGCGATTCGGCTTGCAGGCGGGCCAGCCAGGCAGGCGGCAGGGCAAGGGCGAGCAGGCTGCTCCCCAGAAACATGAAGGCCATGCTGGTCAGGGCTGCGGGCGGAATGTAGGAGCTGCCGTAGAGCAGGGGCGCCCCATACATATAGGCCAGAACAAAGACAAAACCGCTCCCGGCCAGGAGAGCGGCGAGCAGTCCCCCCACCGTGGCAAGCCGGAGCCGGCTTGCCGACGAGGCGAGGAACGAAAGAGACGCAAGCAGGAAACAGACGGCCGTGGCCGGAGACATATGGCCGATGGGGGTTTCTCCGGCCGGATGAATGATGGTTATGCCGGGGTGTTCCGCCTCCAGATATATGCCCTGGCAGGAGAGGATGAAGAGTGTCAGGGCAACCACCGCCCCTGCCGAGATGATGGTCAGGCCTGTCCAATACGCTCCGCGGTGCGGAGGGCGGGAGCGGAGGGAGATCGCCATGGCGTAGAGCACGAACAGGAAGGCCGTGCTCGGCGCCACCGGAATGGTGCCGGAGCCGAGGCTGGAGAGAAAAGGCGAGCCAAGCATCCAGCCGAGCAGGGCGAGGCCTCCCGCAACGGCCACAAATCCGGTGCAGACGCGAATCAGGAGCTGAAAAGGCATCGGCCCCCGGGCAACGGGCAGGGGAGGGGAGCCGGTTCTTTTTTCCTTGTCCCGGAGATCAGCGGCCATGACCCATCTCATCGTCCTTTGGGTGGTGAAGTGGCATGGCAGGGTGGTGAGGTGTTTTCATGCACCATGATGGCATAAAAAAGGGGAGAATGTCAATCCGTGTCGGGCTGGGAATCATTTCTTTCCGTTTTGTCGGCTATGAGGCAAACTCCTCGTCCATATCCGGCAACTCGATGGTCACGTTCCGCAGGGCATGGGTCTGGCAGGAAAGCCGCCAGCCCGCACCGATTAACGCCTCTCCGAGACGGGCTATCTCGGCGGGTCGCACCGGCGAAAGCCCGGAAGCGCCGTCAATTACCCGAAACCGGCAGCGGCCGCAGGCGGCCTTGCCGCCGCAAAGCGTCTGGATCGGGATGTTCTGCATCAGGTAGTTGTTGAGCAGGCTGAAGGCCGGGTTGACCGTTACGGTGAGCGAGCGGTTGGCGATGAACACCTGGGGCTGGTTCAGCATGGCGGTTCTCCTTACTGCACGCTGGGTGAGGCTTCCGGGTTGAAGGGGTTAGTGCGCACCGACAGGGAGTAGAGATAGGGATAGTTGTGCCTCAGGTAGGCCATGTAGGGCAGCCACTGCCGCACCAGCGAGTTGTAGGCCCGGTTGAGATCGCCGGCCAGATGCTTATGGTCCGGGGTCGAGAGCTTGACCAGCTCGTCCCGCGCGGAAAGTTCCTCGGTGAGGTGAAACACCGCCTGGAGATGGCCGGTGAAATGCTCCTGCTCCAGGGTGATGGGGTTTTCCAGCAGGGAAACCAGGGACTGCCGCCGTGCGGCGAGAAACCCGTGCAGCAGTTCCAGATCAACCTTGGTCTCGTCAACCTTGAACACATGGGGGTGGATGGACTTGTCCGCCTGCTGGAAATCCTGTTCCGTCCAGTGGTCCTTGATGGCGAGATGCTCCCGAAACTGGCCCAGGTTTGGGTCCGCCTGGGCGCAGATGGAGAGCAGCCGGGTGCCCACCTCGCTGAAATAGACGCCGATGATCAGATGCATCTTTTTGTGGCGGGCCTCAAGTTCGTGCCGGCTGAGCATGATCTCCGTGGCGTAGGCGACCACGCCAAGAAAAGCGCCGGTTCCCAAGAGGATGAGGCCAACGGCCAGCATCTTGCCCGTCTGGGTGAGAGGATAGATGTCGCCGTAGCCCACGGTGGCGATGGTGACGATATTGAAATAAAAAGCGTCGGCCAGGGAGAGATGTTCCGTGACCATGAAGGCAAAAGTACCGAAAATCATGATCAGCACCAGGGCGGCGAGGAAGAAGCGGAGGCGGAAATGAAGGTGATTCATGGAACGTCCTTTGCTGGTTGGGATGGCGCGGTGCGCAGGGTGAGAACGGCGATCTCGCCGGGGCAGTTGAAACGCAGCGGCGCGCCGGAAGCCCCGACCCCACGGCTGGTGAAGCCCTGCATGCCCTGATATTGCCAGCGCCCCTTGGCGGTGAAGCGGGGGGCGCGGTTGTTGGTGTAGATGGGCGTGCCCGAACCAAGGCAGATCTGGCCGCCGTGGGTATGGCCGCAGAGATAGAGAGCGGCTTGATGCCGGGCCGCTTCCTGATAGGCCTCGGGCGAGTGGGCGAGCAGGATGCTGAAGGCTTCGGGCGGCACGGTGCTGAATGCCCTGGCCGGATCATGGGTCTTGTAGTAGTTGGGGTCGTCGATGCCGGCCAGCCAGAGGTTTTCGCCGTCCTGCTCGATCCGGGTTGCATCGTTGACCAGCATCAGCATTCCCGCCTCCTCGAAATCCGGGACCATCTCGATGCAGTCGTGGTTGCCCAGCACCCCGAAAATCCCATGCCTGGTCCGGATATGCGGCAGCAGGCGGCGCAGCTCCCTGAGGCTTGGGGCGATGGGGCCGTAGGTTTTCATCCGGATGTCGCCGCCGATCAGGCAGAGGTCGAAGCTTCGCCCGTCGAGGCGGGCAAGGACGCGATCGACCAGCCCCGGCAAGCCGTCGAGATGCAGGTCGGTGAGCAGCAGGATGGTAAAGCCCTCAAAGGGTTTGGGCAGGGCGGGGCAGACGATCTCGTGTTCGGTCAGCTCCGGATTGAGGGCGTTGGCAATGCCCTGTTGGTAGCGGCCCAGAAGCCGGAAGGCGGTGGAGACCAGGACCCGGTTGTAGAGCAGAGAGGAAAGGTTGAACCAGACATGCCAGCGCGCCAGGGGCTGGTGGCAGGAGCGCCATTCCCGCAGCCGCACCGTGGAGCGGACAAAGCGGGGGTAGTTTTCCATGGGGGGCTTGAAGAGAACATACTTCCAGAATCGTGCTCCGGCATGGGCCGTCGGCACGAAGACGATAAGGGCCAGGGCTGCTTGCCAGAGAGGGGCCTGTAACCGGTCTGCCAGATAGAGGGCGGGCAGCCCCGCTTCGAAAATCTGATCCAGCCCGAAGACCGATTCGCCGCTGGCCAGATGCAGCCTCCGTTTGATGAAGCTGGAGAGCAGATCGCCTGTCATGAGCAGGGCTGCGGCACACGCCGCCGTCTGCCAGGAAACTCCGAGCAGGGGAAAGGCCAGAGTGCAGCCGAGGAGGCTGGCCAGGATGCCCCGGATGGTTTTGTGGGGGCCGAACAGCGGTCTGCCGTCGAACCAGGTTGCTCCGTGGTCCAATGGCCGGGCGAAGCGGTCGCCCAAGGCCAGGCCGGCCAGGGGCGGGAGCAGATTGCCCCAGAAGAGGAAGCAAAGGATTGTGATGGCGGCGGTCATCTGAAGTTCAGCGCAGGGGCGGGTTGAAATAGCCGAAGCGCAGCCTGGGAAAGCGTTGCTTCAGCAGCCTGAGCCAGACACGGATGCCCATGGGCGGGCCAGCCTCTGCAAATTTGAGGGCCGCAAAATACCAGTCCGGGTCCATGTTGAGGTTTCTCAGTTGGAGAAAATCAGGCTGGTATTCAGCGATCAGTTCGCACAGGGCGGCAAATTCCGCCGGGTCGTCGGTGAAGCCGGGCAGGATGAAATAGTTGAGCGAAACAAAGCGGCCATGCTGCTTCATGATCCGGATCGACTGCCTGACCGAATCCAGGTTGAACCCCTTGGGCCGGTAATAGCGCTGGTGGTAAAGGTCTTGCGCGCTGTTCATGCTGACCCGCAGGCTGTCGAGGCCCGCATGGGCCAGGCGGGCCACGGCCTCGGGCAGGGAGGCGTTGCTGTTGAGGTTGATGGTGCCCTGGCCGGTTTGTTTGCGGATCAGGAGGATCGCGGTCTCGATGGTGTCGGCCTGGAGCAGGGGTTCGCCCTCGCAGCCCTGGCCGAAGCTCGCCACTCCGCCCTTGACCGCTTTGAGATGGGGCACGGCGATCTCGGCGATCTCCTTGGGTGTGGGGACAAAGTTGATCCGGTCCTGGGTGGAGGGGCAGCAGCCCGAGGGCTGGAGCGAGATGCAGCCAATGCATTGGGCGTTGCACACCGGCGAGCAGGGCAGGGGCGCCTCGAACTGGCGGAGGAAGTAGTTGATCGCCGCCGGACAGCGGTAGGTGAGGCAGCACTTGCCCAGGTGCTGGATAAGGCGGTTCTGCTCGTTTTGCCTGAGCCATTGTTCGGTGCGGCGGACAAGTTTCTCCGGCTGAAAGCGGTTCATCTCCTGGCGCTTGTCCGGGTCGCTGCGAAAAGCGCTGACCCAGAACTGGCCATCGTGCCAGCCCACGGCGGTGTAGGCGAAAAGCGGCAGATGGGCCAGGCCGGCTTTGGGCTTTTCAAATCCGGCCCAGTGGATGGCGGTATGGGCCGGGGACATGAAGGCCGCCACCGCCTGGAGGCCGGCGTGCGGGTCCAGCGGGTTTTCCGCCACCAGCAGCGGCTCGCCGGTTTCCGGGTCGATGCCCACCGGCAACCGTCCCGGCAGCACGAAGATGTCGCTGCCCTCGGGCAGGGGGATGAGGTCTTCGAGCCCGGGCCGGGAAAAATGGCTGCCGCTGCGCCCCGCCATGTCGAGTTCGGGATAATCCGTGATCTCGCCTGCGGCGTTGGCAAAGACCAGGCTGGGGGTTTTGTTTGGGTGTTTGCTTGGCATTATGGTGTGTTGGGCTAAAATTATTCTGGTTGGCTGTTTGCCATATCCTAGAACAGTTTTAAGCGATCAACAACCAGAGTTCTCGCGCTCGCGCTCTTTTCCGGCAGACAGACACGCCCTGCCTCCCTTTTGTTTCGACAGCAAGGCCGACATTTTTCATGATTGTTTTTTGACAACAAAGCGCACTCCTGCCATAATGGAGGCACGATAACCACAAACAGTCCAAGGGGAAGGCCATGAGAAAAACCCTGCAACTCTTTCAACTCTTCCTGGTGACATTTGCCATCTACGTCGTCATGCACTTTGCCGGCGGTCAGCGCAACCTGATCCTGCTGGCCTGCCTGATCACAATGTATCTGGCTGAGAAGGCGGACACCATGATGATCGAACGCGGTAAGCTTGC
>JAZDIS010000026.1:0-10996 GCA_043804705.1 Pseudomonadota bacterium
TGGTCGCCTGATAGGTGAGGAGCTCCACTACCCTGCCCCGGTAAATCCGGCGATCCTCGGCATCCACGGTTATTTCCTCGCCGGGCGCCACCTTGGCCATGATATCCGGAACCCCGACCAGACAGGGAACCCGCAACTCGCGGCAGAGAGTGGCCATGTGGCTTGCCGGGCTGCCCACCTCGGTGACAATGGCCGCGGCCTGGTGCATGACCTGGACGAATTGGGAGGAATCGCGGTGGCTGATAAGCACCGCGCCCTCGGGGAAATCCTTGAGATCGGCCAGGGTTTCCACCCAAAAGGCCGGACCGGCGCCGATACCCTGCTGGGCCACCCGTCCCGCATCCGCCGCGACCAGCGCATAGCCTTCGAGTTTTTCGGAAAGCAGGGGCTTTTCCCTTGCGCTCTCCGTGATCAGCAACGGCCTGGATTGCAGGATGTAGAGGGCGCCCTGCGGATCCACGGTCCATTCGATGTCCTGGGGCCGCTTGAAGAAGGTTTCCAGGTGCATGGCGACTCCGGCAAGTTCCTGAAGGGTCTGCCCGTCAAGACAGGCCGCCTCGATCTGCTCGTTCGCCACCGCCTGCATCGCCAGCCCGCCCTCCGCACCCCCGGTCGGCAACAGGGCTTCGTGTTTTGCGGCGATCACCCGCTCAACGACCTGCGGCACCTCATCCTTGCTGAGCCGGAAAAAATCCGCGGGCACCTGCCCCTCGACCACCGCCTGGCCCTGTCCCAGAGCGCCGACCACCACCATGCTCTGCGAACCGGGCGCCATGGGATAAACGGAATAAATGATGCCGCTGGCGTGCGCCGGGATCATACGCTGGCAGCAGGCGGCAATGGACATGGGGCCGCCTTCGGGAAAGACCTGACGCCGGTAACGGAGGGCCCGGGCGCCGAAAAGACTGGCCGCAACCTGCAGGTAGGCGCGATACACCGCTTCAGCCTGGGGAGGAACCTGGAGCACGGAATGAAACTGGCCGGCAAAGGAGAAATCCATGTCCTCTTCCTGGGCGCTGCTGCGAACCGCGAGAAAAAGCGGCAGTTCGTTGCCGGCCGCAAGCCGCTTAAGAGACTCGGTCAGGGTATCAAGAAAGCCGGAGGGCGGCTCGGCGCGAAGCACCTTTTCCCGCAGAGGACGGCGCAAAGCCTCAAGCCCCTCTTCATCAAAAAGGTGGCTGGAAAGCAGCTGCTCAAACCGGTCAAACTCCGGCCTCAGCCCATTCAGGTCAAGCAGATCGTGGAACAGCCGGGTGGTAATCACAAACCCTTCCGGCACCCGAACCTTGGGGTTGTGGAGCAGCTCGGAAAGATGCGCGGCCTTGCCGCCCACCAGGGGCCAGTGCCGGGTCTCTACCTCCGTAAGCCACAGCAGGGGCGGACCGTCCCGGTCGTCCCGTTTGTTGAGGATCGCCTTGACCCTGGCCTCCATGGGGGGAAACACCTCATGCAGCGCCAGGCACTGATTCTGGGTCAGGATGTTGATCGCAGCAATGGCTCGATGCATGGCTTCGATCATCTCCTCAACCGTGGCTTCCACATAGCGGAGATCAAAAAGATACTCGCCGCTCAGTTTCTCCCCCATGTCGGCAATGATTTCCAGGGCCTGGTTGTTTGCCTTGAGCACCTCGCGGAACTGGGAAAATATCAGGGGCAGTGGCCGACAGGCCTTGGACGTGAACCAGCGTGGGGCAAAAAATCCTTTCAGGAAATCACGGAGGGCCATGCGTTGCGGTCCTGAAGAGAAGAATCGGCGCGGGACAGATCAGGCTGCCCTTTTCTGCCACACGCCTCGTAAAAAACTGCACAATACAATCAGTGGCTGCCGCCGCCCTTCTTGAAGATTGCCCCCACAGCCAAACCGGCGAGCAGGGCGATGACCACGGCCATTATCCCATACCAGGCGGCATGTTCAAAGGCCATTTTCGACAGGGCCGCAGTAATGCCTACCCGCTGGACCTCGAACTGGTCGGCAGCCTGGGCAACAACCATGCCATCCCTGACCGCGAAGACTTTAACCTTGTAGGTGCCGGGGGGGGCCTGGTAGGGCCAGGCAATCTTCACCTGATAGGTATTGCCCAGCTCCCCGTGCTGGCGGATGACTGAACCCTCCTGGATGTCGTAGACCATCTCCTTCTTTTTGAACTTGAGGTATTCGTCAAACCATTTGCCTTCCGCATGATTCCCCTGGCTGTCTTCAATCGTAACATTTTGCCGGAGGGCATCATAGCCGAACTGGTAGCGGTTGCGCTCCGAATCGTTCAGAATCCGGGTCAGCTCGGCGGTGCTGTGCAGCAGATAGATCGCAGGCACCCCCTTGAAATCAAGATCCCCTTTTTTCATCCAGACCAGGCCGCCGACCTTGGCCTTGTATTTCAGCACCGCATCTTCCGGTTCGGTGCTGATGGTGACGACCAGGTCATCACTGCTCGCGCTCTGGCCGGTGACGGTCAGTTGCGCGCCGTGGTAGGTAAAGGTTATCGGGATATTGCCCGGAGTCACCGCACAGGTCAGGGCCTGCTCCGCGGAAGCCGGCAGGGAGGTAAGTCCGAAGAAAGCCGCACCGCAAACAACAAGGCAGCGGAGCGAAGAGATAACGGTTCGTTTCAGGGTCTGCATCTTAATGGCCTCCCGCATAGGAAAGAAGAATGGAAGGCTCCATCACCAGTTCCAGAACAATCTTGACCGTGACGGCAAGGACGATGATGGAAAGCAGGATCTTCAACTGGTCGCCGTGCAGCTTCCGGCCGAGCACCGTACCGATCTGGGCGCCGAATACGGAACCCACCAGCAGGAGCAGGGCAAGAACGAAATCAACGGTATGGTTGGAGTACGCCTGCAGATAGGTCACTTCAATACAGGTGAAAAGAATCTGAAAAAGGCTGGTGCCGACCACCACATGCATCGGCATGCGCAGCATGTAGATCATCACCGGCACCATTAAGAAACCTCCGCCCACCCCCATGATGGCGGCGAGTATTCCGACAAAGGTGCCAAGGACGATGGGCACCAGGGCCGAATGGGTGACGCCTGATTTCTCGAAATAGGTCTGCATGGGCAAGGCGGCGAAAAACCCGCCCTCCTTCTTGGCCGCTTTGGGCTTGGCAGGGGAGGCAGTCCCGGCAGCCTTTTTGTTCTTTTTTAAGGCATTCAGACTCTCAACGAACATGAAGCTGCCAACCAGACCAAGCATGACCACATAGGTCATCTTGATCATGAAATCAGCGCCGCCGGTGGCGCGGAGAAGCTTGATGATCTGTACTCCGAAAGCCCCGCCGACAAACCCGCCGATCAAGAGAAAAAGGCCCATCTTGAAATCAACATTGCCGAGACGCCAGTGGGAAAAGGTTCCCGAGGCGGAAGCGGCTACAATCTGGTTGGCGTCCGTGGCTGCGGCAATGGTCGGCGGAATGCCGATCATCATAAGCAGCGGGGTCATGAGAAACCCCCCTCCCACGCCGAAGAGGCCGGACAACAGCCCGACCGCGAGTCCCAAACCCACCACCACCAGATAATTAACACTGGCGAGGGCTATTGGCAGATACATGTACATTGTGCTCCTCCTTTACACTCTCTTGCTTTGTTTCAATACCATTAAAGTTGTATCGGCCCTTGCGCAGGCTGTCAATGAGTGTTTCCATGACAGAACTGTTGGAAGCCGACTGTTTGCATCGGGTAATAATGCGCTCAAGGGCCGGGTCGTCCCAAGGCGTTATGACGACAGACCAGAGGACCGGCAGATACCAGTTTTCCCTGGCCGCAAGTTGTTTGCGGAGCAGATCTATCCAGGCGGTCTTCCGTGCGAATTCCTGTTGATCACCAACCCCGAGAACAAGACAAAAAATACGCTGGGCGCAGAGAAACCGGACCAGCGGCTCACCCGTCAGCCTGTCTAGGATGTGGGTATGGATACTGACCCCCTCCTGGCTGCCGAGCCCGGTCGCCAAGGAGATAAGGTCTCCCCGTGTCTCAGCAAATGCCTTGTTTTTTTTTCTCCGCCTTCCGCTCGGCCCTGAAAACGGCATGGACGATTCCGGTGGTCCGCTTGGCAAGGTCAATGGCATGGACAACGGCTGGGAGATCGGCGCAGGCGCCGGTCAGAAGAAGGGCAATACCAGCTTCCATGAGCGCTCCTCGGCTGCCTTGTGCAGGCAATCTTTGCCGGGCCATTAAGCATTAACCGTGCCACTAAACCTATCTTGTTGTCTACAGGTTGTTTTGCAGGATTTACACGGATGTGGACAATGGCTCGACTGT
The DNA here is from genome assembly GCA_043804705.1 of Pseudomonadota bacterium. GTDB lineage: Bacteria > Desulfobacterota > Desulfobulbia > Desulfobulbales > Desulfurivibrionaceae > Thiovibrio. Next base: position 4,258 of record JAZDIS010000026.1, read on the forward strand.
TCACCATTGAAACACTATTTTGGCAACTGGCTGTAATTAAATGGTTTCTTGCAGTTGAAACAACTGTTTCCTGTTGAAACAGTCAGGCCGGGAGTAGGGAAAAACAGGGGGAAAGCTGATAACGACGCAGATCCGTTGCTGCTGGGCAGTTACTTCTCGGAGAGCAGATCGAGATCCTTGAGGCGACGCCACAGGGTGGTGCGGGAGATGCCGAGCAGGCGGGCTGTTTCCGTCTGGTTGAAGCCGGTGCGCCGGTACATTTCGATAATATGCTCCTGCTCCAGCGCCTTCAGGTGGCTGGCGGTTTTTTCCGGAGGGATGGGCTGGGTTTCGGCAAAAAAGATATCAGGAGGAAGATCCCTGGCGGAAAGAACCGGTTCCCGGGAAAGGGCGATGGCGCGTTCGACGATATTCTGCAATTCCCGGACATTGCCGGGAAAGGTATAGGCGGAGAGCATCCCGGAAAAATCAGCGGCAATCTCGGGCACGGGTTTGCCGAATTGGGTGGCAATGAGGGTGACGAAATGATCGACCAGCAGGGGGATATCCTCCTGCCGCTTGCGCAGGGGGGGAATATTGATCATCACCACCTTCAACCGGTAAAAAAGATCCTGCCGGAACTCGCCTGCGGCGATCATCTTGTCGATATCCCGGTTGGTGGCGGCGATGAGCCGCACATTGATGCTGACCGGGGCGACGCCGCCCACCCGCAAGAGGGTGCGCTCCTGGATGACCCGCAGCAGCTTGATCTGCATGGGGATAGGCATTTCGCCGACCTCATCAAGAAAAACCGTGCCGCCCTGCGCCGCCTCAAGCAGGCCCAGCTTGGTGCTCACCGCGCCGGTGAAGGCCCCTTTTTCATGACCAAAAAGTTCATTGGCCACCAGCTCTTCGCTGAATGCCCCGCAATTGAAGGGAATAAATGGATGTTGGGCGCGGTCGCTGGTGTGGTGGAGCGCCCTGGCGACAAGCTCCTTGCCGGTGCCGCTTTCGCCCTGGATGAAGACGTTGCAGTTGAGCGGGGCAATCTGGCGGATGGTCTTGAAGATCTCCTGCATGGCCGGGGAGCGCCCGATGATTCCGGCAAAACGATCGGCCGGGCCCGGGTCCTTAAGAGCAGGGCCGGATTCGCCCGAATGGCGCAAGGCGTCGCTGATGGTGTTGCGCAACTCCTCAAGCTTAAACGGCTTGGCCAGGTAATGGAAGGCCCCGGCCTTCATGGCCTGGACCGCATGGTCAACAGCGGCATAGCCGGTCATCAGGATGACCTTTGTCCGGGGGGCCAGCATGGTGACCCGCTGGAGGATTTCCATGCCGTCCGCGTCAGCAAGCCGGACATCCGTGACCAGCACTTCGGGCGGATGTCCGGCAATCCGGGACATTGCTTCACCTGCGGAAATAAAGCCTTCCACCTCGTAGCCATCCTTGGCCAGGGCCTGGACCAGGCGACGGACCGTGACGATTTCATCATCAAGGATATAGATGCGGGGCTTTGGCGGGGCGCTATCTGGCATGGCAAAAATATTCCGAGAAAATATTGGGACCGGAGGCTGCAAAAATCTCTTTCCGGAGATGGCCACGCCAACCTAGCACGCTCCCCGCCACCTTGCAAATCGATTTTTTCCGGAACTGTTCTGCAGCACCGCATCTGCTTTCTCATCGGCCTGCTCGTGTGCACATGCACACTTCGCAGACCTCTTGCGCGCATCTGCGGTACTGCTGGACAGTTCCGGTTTTGAATTATTTCTTTTTTTGCCTTGGGCCAAATCGTTCTTTTTTTCTTCAACATCAGGGCAACAAACGAACAACCACCCGAACCCCGCAAAAAAGTACTTGGCAGACTTTGGGGGTTGACGATTTTTCCGGAAAGTTCCATATTCCCCCACCATGATGCCTGCGCAACCACAAAAAAAACCGGTTATCCTGCAACAATGTCTGTAACCACGCCACCCAGCGCCGGAGCCGATTGCCCGGAACTGCGTCTTACCTGCCTTTTCTGCGGGGGCGAGACAGTCCTGTCCGGACGCTGACACAACGCCACAGTGCTCTGCACGGTGTGCGGAATGGAATCTTCGGTGGAACCCTATCGGGAGCAGATCGAACACTGGCGGGAGGATGTCTGCCGCTGCCCGGACCACAAAGGGAAACCATAGGCGGAGACAAATGCCCCGCGCGAGAACCGGGAAAGATTTTTTTCAGACTGCATTCGGACCCAAGAAAAGGCGAGACAGGACCCGGCTGTGGAGATCAGATTTTATAACGCTGATAAGTGTGCACCCTTGAACAGAAGGGAATCACGGACCACTCTACTGTCCGGCACATATTACCGCCCCCAGAGCAGATCATTTTTAATCCAGCCGTTTACATTCTTGTTGTCTGTTATGTTGGACCAGTCTTGTTTGCTGCGGAGAATTTGAAAAATTACACCGTAATCGGCCTGACCGACAACAGCATAGCCGGTTCCCGGACCCGAGCGGATGTTGACTCGTTTTTTGAGCACAATGACGTGATGTTTTTTATCTATCAGCGAGCGGTGCACCCAGCCGACATCATTTTCAAAATCTTGAACCTTGAGCCATTCCCCCTTAGTTTGCAATACCTTGAGGGGATATCCCATGCCAAGTTCCCAAAAAACAGTGGTGCCGGTGCCCGGCCCTGAGCGCATGTTCACCTTCTTTTTTGCAATGGTGACCATCTCCCCTTGCGCAAGCGATGCACTCGCAATCAGCAGGAGGAAGAACAGAATCATCGACAGAATTCGCATAAGACAATCCTCTCTCTTGACATTATTAAGCGCTTTTCCAAGCCATCTCGACAAACAGACTTTCATAGCCAGATTGACATTACGGATTACGCATGGTAGTCATTAGTGACTATATGGTCACACATTATTACCCTGTCCCCCCGCACCTTGTCAAAAAAAAATGGGACCAAAGGGCGGGGTTGAAAATGGCGAGTGAACTTTCATGGCCACTATGCCGATGGCGGATATGTGGCCCGTAATCTGGCGAGTATTTCTGGATTTCCCCTGGGAAAGATGAAAAATCTGTCAACTTGCAGGGCGGATCAATACCCGCCCCAGCAGTAAATTTCTCCGTCGGGGCACCTGCGCCCTTGCGCAAAACGGCGTTGAGATTGTAAGCCGCATCTTGCGTTATGCTGCGGCTTCACGAGCATACTTTTTGATTGCCTGACACTGAATCAACCACCTGGAAACGGCCATCTGCAATGAACAGAAGCGGGCCGGACCGGGCAGTTACAAACCGGAGAGCATCATGTTGACCGATCGTCGTCAAAGAAAGAAGAATTCGACTCTTCAGTCTCTTATCATCTCGGCGACCCGTTTGTTCGCCGAGCGCGGAATCTATCAAACCACCATTGACGAGATCACCACCGCCGCCGATCTGGGCAAGGGAACTTTCTACAAACATTTTGCCTCGCGGGAAGAGCTTTTGGCCGTGGTGATCCGCCAGGGTTTTGATCTGCTCCTGGCCGATCTTGAAAATGATCTTCCCCCATCGCTCCCGATTTTCCAGGCCCTGCTGGAACGGCACGCCCATTTTTTTACCGCCCATCCCGAATACCTTCTGATTTTCCATCAAACCCGCGGCTGGCTGACGCTGATCAAACCGGACCACAGTCCGATAAAGGAAGAATTTCGCCGGTATATCCAGAAGCTGGCGGATATTCTGAAAAAATCATCCCCCCAGGCAGATGACCGGGCTGAGGATTCCAATGAGGTTCTGTTTTCCAAGGCTCGCTTTCTCGCCGGCGCCATATCCGGGGTTCTTTCCTTCGAATATACCCTGGGATCGGGGTTGGGATGCGACTCAAGCCCGAAAAACATCGGCACGGAGTTTAACCGCCATTTCTTCCCTGCCGGAAACCAGACCGTATCGCCGCATGATATCGGCCCCGCATTCCAGGCCGCTGCACTTGAGCCCGAATCCGTAACCCGGCCAAATACCAGGCCCATCCGCATGGTGGCGATTACCGGGTGGTCCGCAGCCTGTTTTCTTGAGGAGGCGGTCGAGTGGCTGCCGCTTCTGGTCCAGAACGGGGATTTGGAAACCATTCGTCAATCCATTCTGCAACGGGTTAATCAGAATCATTTCCAAACCTATGCATACCTTGATGGCAGGCATGAGCTCGATTGCGTTATCGTGCGCGACAGCGCCCGGGTCTGGCGCGGGCTGCTGCATCCGCGCAGCGAACAACTGGCCGGGTTCAGTGTGCTGCAGGCACTGGTCGATACCGCCTGCGGGGTGCCGCCCAGCGAGCTTACTCCCTCATTTTGGGCCGAGATCTGCCATTTGGTACGAGCCCTGGAGGGCAGGGTACATCTGCATGACCAGAAATTCCTCACACTTACCGAGGCGCTGTCCGGAAGGGAAGCGGCGGTCGCCAGATCAACGGAGCTGGATCTGCTCAGCGGCATGATGGCCAGATGGATGAATCGTTACGCCAACGGGCTTGGCGAAGAGGCGATCTTTCGGCGGGCCGAGCGGCGGGATGCCGTTCTGGCGCAACTGGACGGCCGCGAAAGCGATTGGCTTGACTGGCGATGGCATCTGCGTCACATCGCACGCAACTCGAAGGATCTGGCCCGGCTTGCTCCGTTGACAGAGGAAGAAATCGAGCGCATCGACCGGGCCATGGAAAAAGGCATCCCCTTTGGCGTCACCCCTTTTTACGCCTCCCTGTTCGACACGGATAGAAATGCAGGACGTGACCTGGCGATCCGGGCGCAGGTCATTCCGCCGTTATCCTACAGTGAATCTTTTGCCCCCTCGGACGAAAGCGAAGGGGCCGCAGATTTCATGCGCGAGGCAGACACTTCGCCCATCGAACTGATCACCCGCCGCTATGCCGCCATCGCCATTTTCAAACCGTATAATTCTTGCCCGCAGATATGCGTATACTGCCAGCGCAACTGGGAGATCAACGAGCCGCTTGAGGCGCATTCCCTCGCCTCCAAGAAGCAGATTGAAGCGGCGATCGGCTGGCTTGCCGGGCATCCTGCCATTCAGGAGGTGCTCCTTACCGGCGGCGATCCCCTTGTCCTCTCCGACAGCCGCCTGGAATCCATTCTCGATGGACTCGCCGCCCTGCCCCACATCGAGCGAATCCGCATCGGCACCAGAACCCTGGCAACCTTGCCCATGCGGGTCACGCCGGCGCTCTGCAAGCTCCTTCAATCGTACGTAATCCCCGGACGCCGGGAAATCTGCCTGGTCACCCACATCGAACACGCCTACGAGGTTACCCCGGATCTCGCCCGGGCGGCAAACCGCCTGCGACGGCACGGCATTTCCGTCTACAACCAGCTCGTCTACACCTTTTTTGTCTCCCGTCGTTTCGAAGCGGCGCTGCTGCGGCGGCTCCTGCGACGTTGCGGCATTGATCCGTACTACACCTTTTACCCCAAGGCAAAAGTCGAAATGGTGGAATACCGGCTGCCCATAGCGCGCCTCCTTCAGGAGCGGGGGGAGGAAGTCCGCCTGTTGCCGGGCATGGCGCGAACCGATGAAGCGATCTACAATGTGCCGGGCCTCGGGAAAAATTACCTTAATTCCTGGCAACACCGCGATCTCATCTCCATTCGCCCGAACGGCGCCAGGGTTTACGAGTTCCACCCATGGGAAAAAAAGATCATGCCGCAACGCACCTATGTGGGCGATGATGTCCCCATCCTCGAATACCTGCAACGAATGGCGGCAATAGGAGAAGATCCGTCCGAGTATGACAGCATCTGGTATTATTACTGATCAGGCCCGGGCACGGATTGTACCGGGCAGCTCCGCTGCTCGCTGATCCCACGGCGGAGCACCTCCTTGTTGTAGGCGGCGATGGCCTCCCGGCGCTTGAGCATCCCCACCACCCAGCGGTTGTCCCCCGCCTCCACCACCGGGATCTCTTCCAACCCCTTGGCATCAAAAAGGGCCATGGCGGTGTGGAGGTTGTCTTCCGGGGTCAGCACGGCAACCTTGCGGGTGCAGATATCCCCAACCCTTGCGGAACACCGCAGCTCTTCGTCATGGAGGATGCTTTTGACGTCCTGGAGGGAAACGACCCCGGTCATTTTGCCGCTCTCATCGACCACCGGAAAATAAAAACCCTCCCTGGCCATGCTGAAGATGGTGAGCAGCTGATCCACGTTGGCCTGCTCGCTGATAAAATCCACATCCTCGCTGATAACCCTGCCGACCTTGATGGATTTCATCACCGAGATCTCCCGGCCTTCGTGGAGATCGATGCCGTCGCGGCTGAAATCCACGGTGTCGATGGAATCCGGATTCAGCCGGGCGGCCACCACTGTGCCGATGATGCTTGCAAGCATCATCGGCACGATGATGAGATAATTACCGGTCATCTCAAAAAGAAGAAAAATAGCGGTGAGGGGCGCATGGGTGGCCGCGGCAAGAAAGGCGCCGATGCCCACCGCGGCATAGGCGCCGGGATTGGCGGTATACCGGGGCAACAGTCCATGGACCACGGAGCCGAAGGCGCCGCCGGTCACAGCGCCGATGAAGAGCGCCGGGGCAAACACCCCGCCCGCGCCGCCGGAGCCGAGGGTAATGGCGGTTGCCGCAATCTTAAAAAAGATCAGCGCGACCATCACCCAGAGCACGCCGTGTCCGGCCAGCACCTCTTCCATATAATGGTATCCGTCGCCCATGATCTGGGGAAAGCCCATGGCCAGCACGCCGAGAGCCAGGGCGCCGAGCAGGGGCTTGAG
>JAZDIS010000027.1:0-2615 GCA_043804705.1 Pseudomonadota bacterium
TTCTTTTGGCCACGGGGGGCAGGTTTCTTTCCGGCAGGACCAAGGCGGGGTTCCGGCGGGTTTGCACGGACAGCCGGGCCATCGAGCCGGGAGATCTGTTCGTGGCCTTGCGCGGGGAGAACTTTGATGGCCATGCGTATCTGGTGCAAGCCGTGGAAAAAGGGGCCGCCGGGCTGATGGTTGATGCGGTGCCCGAGAAGATGCCGCCGGTCCCGGTGGTGCTGGTAAGGGATACCCTTCGCGCCCTTGGGGATCTGGCTGCCTACCGGAGATCGCTGATGCCGGAGCTGCAGGTGCTGGCGATAACCGGAAGCTGTGGCAAGACCACGGTCAAGGAGATGATCGCGGCGATCTTGAGCAGGGAACACAACGTGTTGAAGACGAAAGGGAATTTTAACAACCTGATCGGTTTGCCGCTTTCCCTGTTGCCGGTTGAGTTTCACCACGATTTTGCGGTGATGGAGATGGGTATGAATCAGCCCGGCGAGATCGCCCGGCTCAGCGAAATTGCGGACCCGGACATCGCTTGCATCACCAATGTTCAGGATGCCCATCTCGCGGGCTTGAGCGACATCTCCGGGGTGGCCAGGGCCAAGGGTGAGCTTTTTGCCGGGATCAAGGCCTGGGGCAGGCTGGTGGTTAACATTGATGACAAAAGGGTGCGGGGCATAGCCCGGCGGTGCAGCCAGAAAAAAATCACCTTCGGCCGCAACCCCAAGGCGGACATTCGTGGAATTCGCTTGCGGAGCCTGGGCGAACGCGGGATGGCTTTTACCCTGCAGATCGGCGGCAATGAGGCTCGGGTGAAAATTCGGGGCCTTGGCGCCCATAATGTGCAGAACGCCTTGGCTGCGGCGGGTATGGCCCATGCCTCCGGAGTGAAATTCAAGGATATCGTGGCCGGACTTGAGAGCTTCGCACCCTTTGAGAAACGGCTCCAGGTGCAGAAGCTCAGCGGCGGAATCAGATTGATGAACGATGTTTACAACGCCAACCCCTCTTCGGTGCTGGCCGCACTTGAGACTCTGCACCGGATGGACCACACGCATAAAAAAGTGGTCATTCTCGGGGACATGCTCGAACTCGGCCAGCAGAGTGTTGCGGCCCATCAGGCCATCGGCAGGGAGGTGACGCGGCTCGGGTTCGACGCCCTGCTGGCTGTCGGGGAATTTGCCGAAACACTGGTTGCTGAGGCCTGGAAGGCAGGGATGAGCAGAAAGAAGGCCATGTTTTTTGCAGACAAGGAGCAGGTCAGCGTCTGGTTGAGCGAGGGTATCGCCGCCGGCTCCCTGCAACCGGGAGACTGGGTGCTGGTTAAAGGCTCGCGCGGGATGCGGATGGAAACAATCACTCACGATCTGCTTGAGAAGCAAGGCTGATGGCGGCCATCCCTTGTGAATTTTAAGGATAACTAACCGGCATGCTCTATCATCTTCTCTATCCGCTTCATAGCTATTTCAGCGCGCTGAATGTTTTTCGCTATATTACCTTCCGCGCCATCGGCGCTACGCTGACCGCCTTTCTTATTCTGCTGCTGGCCGGCAACAGATTCATCAAGATGATGCAGGAAAACCAGATCGGCCAAGTGGTGCGGGACGACGGCCCGGCCAGCCATTTCAGCAAGCGCGGGGTTCCCACCATGGGGGGGGTGCTGATCCTTTTTGCCGTAACCGTCACCACCCTGCTCTGGGTCGATCTGGCTAATTCTTTTGTCTGGATCATTCTCGGAGTGACCCTCTGGTTCGGGGGGATCGGCGCGTATGATGACTACCGCAAGATAAAAAAGCAGAACAGTAAAGGGTTAAGCGCCAGGGGCAAGATTTTCTGGCAGATTCTCGGTGCCTCGGCTGCCGGGTTGCTCATCTATTACAACCCGAATTTTGACGGGCACTTAAGCTTCCCGTTTTTAAAGAATATCCAGCCCGACCTGGGCACCTATTATGTGATTTTCGCAATCCTGGTGGTGGTTGGCGCCTCCAATGCCGTGAATCTCACCGACGGCCTTGACGGCCTGGCCACCGGCCCCACGGTGGTGACGAGCAGTGTCTACCTGCTCTTTTCTTATCTGGCCGGACATGCCGGGCTGGCGGCATATCTGCAAATCCCCTATGTGCCGGGGGCCGGCGAGGTAGCCGTTTTCTGCGGCGCCTTGGTCGGGGCCAGCCTCGGCTTTCTCTGGTTCAATGCCTACCCGGCCCAGATTTTCATGGGCGATGTGGGTTCCCTGGCCTTGGGCGCCGCCTTGGGCCAGGTGGCGATCATCATCAAGCAGGAGATGCTGCTGGTCATTGTCGGGGGGATATTTGTCATGGAGGCCCTTTCGGTCATCCTGCAAGTGGGTTTTTTCAAGATGACCGGCGGGAAAAGGATCTTTCTCATGGCTCCGTTTCACCATCATTTTGAAAAAAAGGGCTGGACGGAGCCGAAGGTCGTGGTCCGGTTCTGGATCGTTTCCATTGTCCTGGGCTTAAGCGCCCTGGCAACCTTGAAGCTGCGTTAGGAAAACAGGTGGGAAATGAAATGTTGAACAGGAATCTCAAAGAAATACTACAGCCGGGAGCCCATGTCGTCGTGGTGGGCCTAGGCAAGTCAGGTGTTTCCGCGGTGCGTTTTCT
>JAZDIS010000028.1:0-6531 GCA_043804705.1 Pseudomonadota bacterium
GAACCAGCTGCACGACATCGTTTCTATGACCGAAAGGGCCACCATGGAGATCATGGATCGGGTGGAAAAGGTTCAGAATCAGACCGATGGCGTAAAAGAGCTGCTTTTGTCCCTCAAAACCCATAGCGCCTTTCAGGCCGAAGCCATTGTCAATGGAGAGAGGGGCGCACAGTCCGCCGCCGTAACCCTGCAAAATCTTCAGGAGAAGATAGGCCAGGCCAATGACTTGATCGCCGCCTTGCAGGAAGGAGCGGGCGCGGGGGGAGAGGAGGATGCCGCCGGGGAGGTGTTCGATCTGGCTGAGGTCGTGCCGGAAATGATCACCCGGACCCGCTATCTTTTTGCGCTGGATACGATTTTTCAGACCATGTACGAGCTGTGCACCAACGAAACGGTGAAAACGCATATCACCGCGGCCCGCAAAAAAGCCGAGGAGATTTTTGACCCCAATGCTTTTGTCGATGCCATGGGAGAGAAGATCAGGGATCTCGCACCGGACGATAATTTTTTCACCGTTCCCCTGAGCGATGTCCTGGCCGCCTTGCTGACTGCTTGTTCCGATCCGAAGACCCAGAATCTTCTGAAAAAAATGGATCTTAATCAGGCCGAGATCTTCCTGGATCAGAGCCTGCCCCTGGAAGTGCCGCCCACCGAGGAGATTGAGGAGGCCGCCCCGGTCCCTGCCGCAACAGCCACGCCGGAGGCGGTTCAATCCGGGCCGGCCACGGCCGCTCCGGGAGGTACGGCACACGGGAGTGACCCGAGGGTTGCCGAACTCGGGTCCATGCTGGCGGAAAGTCTTGCTTTGGCGGGGGAACTGACCGGGAATCTGGAGCAGATGCATTCCGGGGAGATTCCCGGTATGAGCAAGATGACCATTGAAGACCAGAACGATATCTTCACGAAGATTGAAGACGCCTTCAATGTGGCTTCCTCCATCACCGACGATATCTCGCGGATTACGGAAGCCCTGAGTTTTCAGGATCTCTCCGGCCAGCAAATACTGAAGATCATTAAACTGCTCACCGATTTTCAGGTGCAGCTCCTGGCCATCGTGGTTTCCTTTGGTTCCCAGTTGAAGATCAAGGAAAAGAATGCCGGGATTACCGTGGCGGAGAGCAAGCGGATCGCCCAGGAGGATGTGGACAAATATCTTACCTCCATGACCACTGGTGAGATTGGCGGGGAGGGCTCCCTTGATCAGGATGCGGTGAACGATCTCTTGCAGGGGCTGGGTTTTTAGGGCTGTTACGGCACCTGTGCCGTTCTGTAGCAGCTTGGCGGAAATCAGAGAGAACGAGGAGAAGAAAAGGCCGGTCCCGGCGGGGCCGGCCTTTTCTATTGTGCGCCAGGCATGGCGCGTAGCGCCGTGACAGGCGCTGTTCGGCACGTTGTGGTGGCGAGCCGATGACTTGGAGGTGGAAGTCCTCTACCGACCCGGCAAGGGGAACGGTTAGCCGGACGGCAAGGGTGTCCATCGTGAGTTGGAATCTGAAGGAAGCCGCAGGCAAAGCACTGGTCCGACGAACAGAAATCGCATATGAGGCGGCCACACCGGGTGAGGAGGCAATTATCTTCAAAGCCCGAAACTTGCACGGAAGGTGTGGACGTAGATGCGGCGGGCATAAGTGTGAAGGTCACGCGCATTACCCTGGGAGGTCTGACGGCCTGCCATGTGCTACCGGCATCGTAAGGTGCGGGGATAGGTTGTCAGAAGTCAGCAGAAGCCATAGTAGTCGGTCTAACCAAGCCGGTGAAGGGCGGAACATGAAGCAGCGGCAGGAGCCCTGAATTTCGATGACGAAAGGAGCAGCAGAAGGCCGGGCCGAGAAGCCCGGCGCCATCCCGGCGGGTAGCGGTCGGAAACCGCGAGAGGAAGGGTGTGGTGCGGCAAGCGTCGCGGGAAGGAGGGATCACTCCATGCCGGAAGCGGAGCGATTGATGGAGGAAATCGTCAGTCGCGGGAACATGATGCGAGCCTACTCCCGGGTGGTGTCCAACAAGGGAGCCGCCGGCATCGACAGGATGCCGGTCAGTGCCCTGATGGACTACCTGCGCCGGGAATGGGATCGCATCAAGCAAGAACTGGTGGCCGGGGTTTATATCCCCCAACCGGTGCGGAAGGTGGAGATTCCCAAGCCGGGAGGCGGGATCAGGATGCTGGGGATTCCCACGGTCCTTGATCGCCTCATCCAGCAGGCAGCGCATCAGGTATTGAGTCCTCTGTTCGATCCGTATTTCTCTGAACGTTCTTACGGGTTTCGACCTGGACGGAGCGCTCAGCAGGCGGTTCACGCGGCCCGGAAATACGTGGCCGAAGGCCGCCGCTGGGTGGTTGACTTGGACTTGGAGAAGTTCTTCGATCGTGTGAATCACGACATTCTTATGTCGCGGGTCAGGCGCAAGGTGAAGGATGCAAGGGTTCTCAGACTCATCGCCGGATATCTCAAGGCCGGGATGTTTGAAGGTGGAGTTGCATCAGCCCGTAAGGAAGGGACGCCGCAGGGCGGTCCGCTTTCGCCGCTGTTGTCCAATATCCTGCTCGACGAACTGGACAAGGAGCTGGAGACGCGGGGCCATGCGTTTTGCCGTTACGCTGATGACTGCAACATCTATGTTGCCAGCCGGGCAAGCGGCGAACGGGTGATGGCCTCGATCAGCGGGTTTCTTTCCGGGCGTCTCAAGCTCACGGTCAACCGGAACAAGAGCGCGGTGGATCGCCCGTGGAACAGGAGTTTTCTGGGTTACAGCATGACCTTTCATCGGCAACCGCGCCTGAAGGTGGCTAGGAAATCGGTGGAGCGGGTCAAGGCGACAATCCGGGAAGTCTGGCGCCGGGGCAGGGGGCAGAGCCTCCGCACCGTGATCAATGGACTCAGCCGGAAACTGCGGGGTTGGGTCAATTACTTCCGGTATTCCGAGGTAAAGGGTCTGTTTGAGGAACTTGACGGGTGGTTAAGGCGAAAGCTGCGGTGCATACTCTGGCGGCAGTGGAAGCGATCCTTTTCGCGGGCAAGAAACCTGATGCGGCTTGGTCTTCCCGAGGAGACGGCATGGAAATCGGCCAGCAACGGCCGTGGTCCTTGGTGGAACTCCGGGGCCTCGCACATGCACAAGGCCGTCAGGAAGTCGTTCTTCGCAAATCTTGGCCTGGTGTCACTTATGGACCAGTACCGTCAGCTTCAAATTGTTTCATGAACCGCCGTGTACGGAACCGTACGCACGGTGGTGTGGGAGGACGGCGGGGGCAACCCCGCCTCCTACCCGATTCAGGAAAAGACCGGAACCCGTAATGAAGCTGCCGATTGCCAGGGCCACCTCCTCTTCCCGCCCGAGGAAGAAATGGTTCGTCTCCTGGAGGACAAGGTTTTGAAAGGTGGGGGGCAAGGCCGGATCGTTCCGCTCCTTGAGGAGGATATCCTCCGCCGCGCTGATCAGCAGGCCGGGGAGGGAAAGGGTGGAGATGTGGGTGAAGTCGCGTTCCGCAAGGGGCGGGGCGATGGCCGTGTAGCTGATCGGCCCCTCGGCCTTTTCAGCCAGGAGGTTGAGAGCGATGAAGGCCCCGAAGGAGTAGCCGACCAGATGGACCCGCTGGAAATACCGGCGGCAAAAGGTCATGACCGCCCGGCTGTCGCTGATCACTGCGGCAAAAGAGTCTTCCTGGTCGAGGCGGTGCCAGTATTCAAAGAGCGGCAGGTCAGGTTCCGGCTTGAAACTCTTGCCCACCCCCCGGTAGTTGAAGAGCAGGACCGGCAGTCCCAGCCCGGCGCAGTGAGCGGCCACCGCCTGGACCACGTTGTTCTCCATGTTGCCGGCCAGCAGGGGGTGGGGCGGGCAGAGCAGTACGCCTTCCTGTCCCGGTTCACCCTCGGTGTACCAGAGATTTCCCTCAAGCACCCCTTCCGGCCCTGGGATGGAAACAGTCAGGCTATGATACTCCGGAATCATCAGTATACCCCCTCGCTTTTGCTGGAGATCATCGGGCGGATCGGCTCAACCGCCGTGACGGCGCGGCAGTCTCCTTTGTCTGTCGATTCGGCGTAGAAGGCGGTGTCCCTTTCCACCAGGTTGAGCAGGAGAAAGGAAGGGTCCAAGCGATGGGCCACCACCCTCCCGCGCCGGCCAGGCCCCAGAGTGACGGTAAGATCGGGGGCTTGCTCCGGGGTCTGGGGCTGCCAGGGGACCAGCTGAAACCACAGGGCCGGGTCATCGGCCACATAGGTGGGAGGTTCGCCGGGCGCTGGCGGGGTATGCTCAAACAGCACCCCCAGCAGGGAATTGCCGTAACCCGGCAGCACCACGGCCTGGGGAAAGAGCTGATGGCGGATGGCCTCGGAGTCGGCCGCGCTCAGGGCCATGCCGCCCAGGTGGATGCCGCGGATGCGCCCCCGTTCCTCACTGGTCATCCTTTCGGCCAGGGCCAGGAGCAGAGGCGGAGTGATGAACAGCACCTCGATGTTCTGGGTGCGGATCACGTTCAGGGCCTGGTCGAGCACATGGTCGAGATAGAGGGCAAAACCCAGCGAGCCTGCGGCCTGGCGTTTGATCCAGCGCACGTCGCAATCCACGGAAAAGGGTTCCAGGCTGCCCAGGCTCCGGGCCATGGCCCTGGCGCTCTGGCCGATGACATGGGGGCCGGAGGGCCCGGCAAAAAGCCATTGTCCGCCTCGTGGAAAACCACGGAGATCAGCGGCCCGCTCCCAGGAATCGACAAAGGCGGCGGCGAACTCATTGGGACGGTACACCCTGCGGATCGGCAAACCGGTGGTGCCGCCGGTTTCGGCCAGGATCATGGCCGGTAGTTCGCCATGGAAGCGCCGGGGAATGAAATCCAACAGAGGCCTGGTGCGCAGGGCCTCCGTATCCATGGGGCCCAAGAGGTGAAAGGCCTCGCCGCAGGTGAGCTCCTTTGTGGCCTCAAGGCCCAGCTGCCTTTCCCGCTCAAGCCAGTAAGCCGAGCCTGCCTGCGGGTCGAAATGGATGGCGATGATCTCTGCGATGAGGGAGGCGGGCATGGTCATGGCTTTTCCCCTGATGCGGTCCGGAAGGAAAGGAGCAGGATCGGCAGCAGCACCAGATCGCAGAGAACCGCGAACATCAGGGCCAGGCTGATCAGGAGGCCGAAATCCCTGAGCGGGATGAAGGGCGAGATGATAAAGCCCAGGAACCCCGCCCCTGCCACCAGCGAGGTGGTGATCATGGCCGGGCCTACCTGGGCGAGGACTGCGGCCAGGCGGGAGAGGGAATCGCTGGTTTTCGCTCTTGCCTGCCAGGCATGCAGAAAATGGATGGTGTCGTCCACCACGATGCCGTACACCACGCTGGCCACGGTGACCGTGGCCACGCTGAGCGGGATGCCGCCGAGCCCCATGGCCCCGAGGATGAAAACCACCGGCACCAGATTGGGGATGACGGCAAACACCGCCAGCCGCACGGAACGCAGGGCCAGGGCCATGATCAGGGAGATGGCGACAAAGGCGGAGGAAAAGCTGGCCAGGAGGGTGGTGAACAGGGCGCGCTGGCCCCGGGTGTAGAGGGGCACCGTGCCGGTGACATAGGGTACTTGTCTGGGGCCGATGAAGGTTTGCAGCTCCGCTTCGATCTCCTCCACCAGGGCCATGGTTTTTTCCGAGGCCAGGGTGCGGGTCAGGATGGTGATCCGGGTTGGGGCCTTAACCCCCATGCCGGGCAGGAGCGGGGCGTCGAGGGGAGCGCCGCTCGCGGTGGCCATGGGCAGGACAAGGGTGCCGGTGTCGTCGAGGGAGAAGAGGAAATGGGTGATCTCCGGATGGCGCCCGGCCAGGCGGAGCATACCCTGCTGGATGGCCCGGTTGCCGGCGGGAGAGGCGTCCAGGTCGATTTCCAGCGGGGTGAGGCCGATGCCCGCCTGTTCGATGGCCCGGTAATCGGCGCTGATGGGGGATTGCGGTTTAAAAAAGGCCAGGATGAATGAGCCGCGTTCCAGACGGTTGATGCCCAGGGCCGAGAGAAGGAGCAGGGAGCCAATCCCCGTCAGGACAAGGGCTTTATGGCTGGCCAGGGTCCGGGCCCATCGGCTCCAGAACAGGTGGGGCCCAGGTGTTGGCGCCGATTGCGGGTTACCTGCCGCAGAACCCGCAAAGGCCGGGACCAGCAGCAGGGGCACAACCACGGCGAGGAAGGCGCCGCAGCCTCCCCAGAGTCCAAGCTTTTGCACCGGTTCGTAGCTGCTGATCATGAGGGAGAGAAAGCCCATCATATCGGTGAAGGCGGAGAGCAGGCAGGGGACCGCCACCGCCGCATACAGGACCATAGGCTCCTGCCCGGGCTCTTTTTTTAAAAAGTGGATGGCGTGGGCAATTCCCATGATCATGGTAAAGGGCGGCAGGGAGAGGAGCACCATGTTGAGCGGTTCTTGGGCCAGGGCGAGCAGGCCGGTGAGAAACAGGGCCGGCAGCAGGCCGCAGGCCAGGGTCAGCACGGTTTGGCACGGGCTGCGGAGCGAGAGATAGACGCCGATGGCGAGGATGGCTACGACCAGCGGAAAGAGGC
>JAZDIS010000029.1:0-5163 GCA_043804705.1 Pseudomonadota bacterium
CGTACATCTCTTCCATCTTCTTGTATGATTCAAGGACCGCCGTGCGCAGATCATCGGGGAACTCGGCAGTGCGGATAATCTGGCGCGCTTTCTCGCCGCGAGCCTGGAGATTGCGCAGATCATGGGTATCGAGGTCGGCCAGGGCATCTTCAATGGCTTGGGCGATACCGGCGGTTTTCAGCAGATGGCGGTAGGCATAGGCGGTAATGGAAAAACCGTTCGGGACATCAACACCCTTTGAGGTAAGCTTCTGATGCATTTCACCCAAGGATGCGTTCTTGCCGCCAACCAGGGGCACATCCTCGATACCGATATCATCAAACCAGAGAATGAAAGCCTCATCATGTTTGCCCATTGTGTTCTGCTCCCCTAATTATTTATTTAAAAGTTCAGGACGTGGAACGCACTGAAAAATCCAATGATTTTACCACCGTCACACGCCTGCAATGTATAGCGAATCTTGCCTTACGGGTCAATCGAAACCTGAGCAAACGGCTAAAAATTGACCGGTTGCCCCGCAGGTATGAAATAGTATATATCATAATGTATCTGTGACATGTGTTTTTTTGTTCCTTTTCTCTCTGTCTAAACAGCCAAAGGTCTCACCATGATCAGCCAAAACATCGAACTCATTTTCCATGAACATCTCTCCCCAAACGACCATGCGGCCAGCGATTACTTCGCTCTCATCAAAAAACTGGTGAATCTAAAAAACAGCGCTCCTCCAGGCTCCCCGGACTTCCGGCAGGCAAGCACGGCCATCGCCAGGGCATATGCCTTGGTTGAAGATGAGATACTAACCAACACCAATCCCCCGGCCAAACAGGTATCCTTCGGCACCTCCGGCTGGCGGGGGATCATCGGCAAGGATTTCTCCCTGCACTCCGTAACCTTGGTCGCCCAGGCCATCGTTGCCATGTACCGCAACCTTGACCGGGACGATTCCCTGGCCGCCCCCTTGGGCGTGCGCAGCTTCACCGAGGTGCAAAAGCGGGGCGCCGTGGTCGGCTTTGATAACAGGTTCGGCGGCAGCATTCTGGCGGAGCGGGTTATCGCGGTATTGACCAGCAACGGCATCACCGTTCATTATGCCCATGAAGCGACTACCGGCACCCTTTCCGCCGCGGTTCTCATGGTGCAGGCGGCTTTTTCGATAAATCTCACCCCCAGCCATAACCCCATGGAATATGCCGGCTTCAAATTCAATGCCGCCGATGCCGGTCCGGCCGCCTCGGAAATCACCAGCCGCATCACGGAAAATGCCAGGAAACTCATTGCCGGAGGAATAACTCCGCCGTTGGCCCCGGATGCAACTCTGGTGAAGCAATGCGACGCACTCGCCTGCTGGAAGAATCTGGTCGCCAGCGGTACTTCCAGACACGGATTGAACTACTCCGAGATAATGGCGGCCTTTCATGCCGCACCGGATTGCGTGGTAGCTGTAGACTGTGTTCATGGCGCCAGCCGGGTGCACATGCGCTCCCTTTTCGGCGATAAGCCCTCGGACCGGCTCATTCTTTTGCGGGACCAGGCAGACCCCACCTTTGGCGGGGTTGCGCCGGAGCCATCCTCGCAGAACATGCAGCAGGTCCTCGCCACCCTGCGGCAGAGGCCGGAGCCGCTCAAGCTCGGGGTCATCATCGACCCTGACGCCGACCGCATCCGTTTCAGCGACGGCGCCATCGAGATTGACATGAACCTTTTCGGAGCCATGGCCTTTCATTATCTGCATGAGAAAAAGGGGAGGCATGGCTTGGTGGCGAAAACCGTGGCGACCAGCAATTTCGCCAACGCCATTGCCAGAGGCTTGCACGAAGAAATCTTTGAGCCACGGGTAGGCTTCAAGGAGTTCAAGCCGGTCATCGGCAAGGCTCTGGTCTGCTTCGAGGAATCAGACGGCATCTCCGTCATCGGCCATACCCCGGAAAAAGACGCCTACATCGGCCTGCTTCTCGCCCTGGACATGATGCTCAGCATGAAAAAGAATCTGGGCGACTATCTGCGCGAGATCCAGGAAGAGTACGGCCATTACTACCCGGCCAGGGGCGGGGTTGAGGTAAGCCGGCAGGGAAAAGCACTGCTGGACACCCTTGCCAAGCTGGAGAAATATGCAACCGGAACCGTGCTTGATATTGGCGGAGAGGCAAAAAAGATTACCGAGGTGATCACCATTGACGGCAGGAAAATGATCCTCGAAGACAACAGCTGGCTGATGATCAGGCCCTCGGGCACCGAACCCAAGGTGCGTTTTTACGTGGAGGCCAGAAGCGAATCGGGCAAGGATGGTCTTTTTGCCGCAGCCAAGGCCATGCTCAGCGAGATCGGGCTCCTCTAAAGGAAAGGCACGACGCATGGCAGAAAAAGAAGGCCAGCCGTTAGCTCCTTCTGGAAAAAAACAGCAGTACCTGCGCCCATCATCCCTTGGTAATTAAAAAACACAAGACGATTTGCTTTCCCCCACCTGATATGGTATTTTAGTACTCAAACAAGTACCAAAAGGAACCAAAAAATGAATACCATCCCTGCTCAGGAAATTAAGCGGCGCGGTATTGCCGCAGTGGATGATTGCATTGCCAAAGGCGATCTCCATGTAATCCGCAACAATCAGCCGCAGTACGTGGTGCTTTCCGAGGATCGTTACCAGGCATTGCTGGAGGCGGAGGACGAGGCGTACACAGCGCGGGTGCTGGGCTCGCTGGAAGACCTGCGCGCCGGTCGGGTGCAACACGGCACAGCGGCGGAGCTGCTGAAAGAGCTGGGCATGGAAGCCTGAGGCATGTACACGCTCGTCTGGACCTCCGGTTTCACCCGCTCGGCCAGGAAGTTTCTCAAACAACACCCGGAATTACGGGAAAAATTCGCGGCGATTCTCAATGATCTGGAGCGCGATCCCTTTCAGCCGCACCTCCGCTACCACCACCTTGGCGGCAAGCTACAGGATGTGCAGGCAATCAACATCACCTCCAGCTACCGCCTTACCCTGACCCTGCTGATTACGAATCAGGAGATCATCCTGCTTGATGTCGGCAGCCATGACGAGGTGTATCGCTAAGAACTGTATTCGAAAAGATCCTCAATAGCTGAGTCATGGGGACAGCCGCTCAGACCAGATCAGAATCGCCCATGGTGAAATGAAAATGGTTTTCTGCCCAATCAGGATCAAGCTGGGGATCAAAACTGCGATAGACGGGACAGAGCTGTTCGTCCCGAGGCAAGGGCGTAAATCCCAGTTCCAGTAAAGCGGAGACATCCGGGGTGGCAGCCGCGCACCATCCCTCAATCCGGCGTATCCCCCGGGCCCAGAGACGCGCTGATACTTCCCGCCAGAAGGAACGCGCTGCCTCTGGCTGAGATGGCAGGTGAAAATCTACCAGGAAGGCCGATTCGTTATGGGGATGAAAGATCAGATAGCCTTGTAATTCGGGCCGTAGGAAAGAGAAACAGGCAAAACGCCAATAAGAACGGTGGGGAGCATCGACGAACCGCCAATTGAGATACCGGGAATCACGAATGAGGGTAAACCGGTAGCGGGCGATGTCCCGCGCCCAGAGACGATCAAAGGCATTGTCAAAGCATGTCACCTCCCGGATGGTGAGCGGTGAGGACGCAGGACGGTGTACCGCTGTCTTTCTCTCGCTTACCAGGCGGCATTGCCCCCGCCACCAGACGGAAAAAGGACGGTATTGCATCGACAGACGGCCAAGACGATAATGGCGGTGGTTGGGAAAGCCATAGCCCATAAGCATGCGTCCAGGGCCGGTCCACATGGAAACAAAGGCATCGTATGTGGTTGAAATCAAGGCCCGTCTTCCGCAAAGTACTCCCCTGTAGGCAGGCAGAGTAAAGGTGTCCCGCATCATACCCACCCGGACCTCCACCTCGCCATAAAGGGCGCGGTGAATGGTTGCCGCATAATGAGCGGCGACTTCCCCATTCGGGGCGAGACAAAGCATGATCTCCGCGCCGTCAGGAGAGTCGCGATATATCCAGCGCCATTCCGGCAAGGTGCGACGGGTGGGAAAAGCGCGGTTGAAGGCATCCAGAATTGCCGCCTCGTCGCCAGGTCGCCAGGGGCGAATACAAAAATCCTCGGCGAAAAACGTCCCCCCCCTATTACGACCGAGTTCCTCGCTCATGCTCAACTTATTTTAAGAATGCGGGTTGCCAAGGCAATTACCTCTTGCCTCATGGTGTAGGGATCAACAAGCCGATCCCCCCATTTTTCCCGCATAAATTGCGACTCTTTTCTCCATTGCCCCTGTTTTTCCGGACTATCCAAGGGGCCGCGACTGACCATTTCATGATGAACCAGTCGCACATCCGTGGCTTGGACGATCCGCAGACCGAGTTCCCGGACGGCGAGACAGAAATCAATGTCGTTATAGTTGACGGCCAGCCTCTCATCGAAACCCCTGGCCCGGCAATAGGTGTCACACGCCACCAGCAGGCAGGCGCCGGTGACAGCAGCAACATTCCGGGATACAGCCAGTTCATTACGGTCTCCCCACCTCACAATATTGCCGGCCACGAACTGCGGATCGGTCTGCACACCATTATGCTGCAAGCCGCCGTCAGCAGAAAGTAATGTTGCCCCGACCACCCCAACCCCCGGCAGCTCCAGATACCGAACCATGTCCCGCAACCAGCAGCGCTGATCAAGCACCTCAACATCGTCATTCATAAAAAGTAGCAGAGAGCTCTCCCCTCCATCAGCGGCGCAGTTATTAAGCGTTGACCAGTTGAAGGGGGATTCGTCGGATATAACGCGGATGCGACCGGCGGCTGCCAATGAATCGAGCAGCGTAGTCATGGCGGGGACGGAAACCCGATTCGCAACAATGGTAACCATGAGTCCCGGATAGTCGGTTTTTTCCAAGAGACCCTTGAGGCAGGTTTGTAATCCTTCCAGATTGGCGTGGGTGGGAACAATCACCTCCACGGATGGCGTGGCAGCCTGCCAATGACAAAGAACCCCGCTGCCATGGGGATTGGCTTCCACCTCGGGCGCTTTCAGGCCAAGCCGCTCCAGATAAGCACGGACAGCCCGTTTAGCTGCGGCGAAGGCCCAGGGCTTGGTATCAGCTCTGTAGGAAACCGAGGTTTCAGCGGCACGCCAGTCGTAAAGAGGGTGCCGGATATGGCAAACTTCCTCAGGGGAAAGCC
>JAZDIS010000030.1:0-6288 GCA_043804705.1 Pseudomonadota bacterium
TTCAAGCCCAGAATGGCCTCCCCGTCCTTATCCTGCACCGAAACCAGCACCTTGCCCTGCTCAATAGCCTGGAAGTTCAGCTTCGCCGTCTGGCGGGGGGCCTGCACCTCAAGAGCGTCAAGGGCCAGACTCCGGTCCACCCATGGAAAAAGGGCCAGAAACAAGCAGGAAATCCAAACAAATTTTTTCATGATCTTTCTCCTGTGGCGGATGCGACAGTGCATCCTGAAGGCTACGATCCTGCGGATTTTTGTAAAAAAGGCGCGGCGGGGCGATCACGGAGGAAGCCCCCTTCACTCAGGCGGCGTGTCGGAAAGCCCCCTGCCGATGGCGTACTTGATGAGGTCGGCAACGCGCTTGATGTTGAGCTTCTTCATCATGTTGGCCCGATGGTGTTCAACTGTCCGCTTGCTGATATCGAGCTTATCGGCGATATCCCGGCTGGTAACCCCTGCGGCCACCAGCTGCAGGATCTGCTTTTCCCGCGGGGTCAGGATCTCGCCGGACCCATCGCTGCGGCTGCTGCAGGAGGCGATGACATCTTCGGGAAATTCTCCGGCCAGATTGGGCGAGATATACAACTCGCCCTGCCGAACCCTGGCGATGGCCGGCAGCAGCTCGGTGTCGGAATCCTCCTTGAGCAGATAGCCATCCGCCCCGGAAGCGAAGGAGGAGCAGAGGTACTGCTCGCCCTTGTGCATGGTCAGCATGAGAACCTTGATCTGAGGACAGATCTTGCGCACCTCGCGGATTGCCTCAATCCCGCGCAGGTTCGGCATGGAGATATCGAGGATGGCCAGATCGGCCGGGGTGGTTTTTAAAAGCTCGATGAGTTCCAGACCATCGGCCGCTTCGCCGACCACCTTGAGAGCGGGATCCTCTTCGATCATTTTTTTGACCCCATGCCGGATCAGGGCATGATCATCAGCCAGCACTATACGACACATACCCATGACGCTCCCCTTCCGCACCAGACAATTCAGAAAAAATCACATTATTTTAACTAATTATATACAATAATCTAAAATTTTCCGCAGTACAATTTAACCCCTCGCAAAAAGGAAAAACATCGCGCTCATCGCAGAAACAACGTCTTGCGCCAAAACACCTGAAACTTCGGGCCACGGCGCTGCCTGTCAGTTTTTCCGCGCAAATTCTTCCGCCGTGGGAGCAAAGGCATTGTAAGCCAGGCTGATCCCCAAGGCGAACAGGGTGGTACCCACCCCGATTACGGCGCCGAGGGTGATCGGCGCAATCAGCGCCAGCCTGATCAGCACCGTGGCCACCGCATAGCCGGAATTACGGAAGGACACCTGATACTGGGCGCTGTAACGCAGCGAAATGAGCACCACCAGCACATCGCTGAAAACAAGCAGGGTGTAAAAGGAGGCAAAGGCGTTTTCCGGCAGTCCATAGGCAAAATAGCCCCAGAGGTCAACGAGGCAGATGCACGCGAAAGAGACCAACAACAACAGGGCGATCATCTTTTTGGCCAGGATGAAATGGCTGCGGATTTTTTCATCCGCAGTGATGGGATGAGAACGCTGGGCCTTGTAAAAAAATCCCAAGACGGCAAAGATAAGCAGGGCGCCGAGCGCAGAGGCGACAATACTCCCCAGGGACGGGGCAATTTCAGCCCAGGCCAGCGGTTCGCTGAAATGGGAGAATTCCTTGAAGGAATCCCGCAACAGAATGAGAGAAAGGATCTCAAACTGTTTGCCCACCGACTTGGTCACCGAATGGGACAGACTGAGAATAAGGCTCACCACCTCAAGGGCCAGCAGCAGGTTAAAGGCCTGCTCGATGGCGGCAAGGTGGGAAAGGGAAAAATGCGAGGCAAACGGCTCGGGCACAAGATGCCGCCGGTTCAACTCGATAAAAACAATGGCCGAGACAAAGAAACTCACCAGCAGGGTGGCGAAAAACTTCATCCCCTGCTTGCTTTCCAGATGCAGCTCGACCCAGTCAAAAATAAATCCGGCCCGTATCATGAAAAATTCCATACCGTCCGTCACCGCCTCAGGGGAATGGGAATATAATCCTTTTTCTTTTTTCTAATCTGTATTTTGGGGCGCCACAAGCTTTTAAGAGCCGTCACGAAATATCTTCCTCTTAAATTTGACCATTTCGTTGGCGACACTCAAGGATGGCCCCGAAAATCCCTCCTCTCCCCTTCCCCCCCTGCCGACAAAATCTTTGACTTGCGCCGCAGGGATGAGCAATTATGGAAACAGGAGCTATTCTTGTGCAATCAATCCCATCCCATCGGGCCGGAGGTGACCATGAGCGCGGAATCGATACAGGCCATGCTCCACACCATTGAAGAAGAATGCCGCTTTACCGGCGGCCTGACCGGCCGCTACACCCTGCGCCAACAGGTCTTTGACGCCATGGCCACGGTACGGCGCGAGGATTTTGTCCCGGACGAACTCAAGCCCTGCGCCTACGACAACACCCCCCTGCCCATCGGCAACGGCCAGACCATCTCCCAGCCCTTCATCGTCGCGCTGATGACCGACCTGCTGGAGCCGGAGCCCGGCGACACCATCCTGGAAATCGGCACCGGCTCGGGCTATCAGGCCGCCGTTCTGGCGCAGCTGGTCAGACGGGTCTACAGCCTTGAAATCATTCCCGGACTGGCCAGACAGGCGGCCCGGCGCCTGCAACACCTGGGCTACGACACGGTGGAGGTTCTTGCCTCGGACGGATCTTCCGGTCTGCCGGAACATGCCCCCTATGACGGGATCATCGTCACCGCCGCAGCGCCAAGTATCCCCCGGGCCCTGGTCGAACAGCTGGCTCCTTTCGGCAGGCTGGTCATTCCGGTGGGCCGCCCCCACCTGCCGCAGGATCTGTTGCTGCTGGAAAAAATTGGCACCAAGATCACCAGCCGGAGCATTCTCTCCGTCGCCTTTGTTCCCTTTACCGGAAAAGTGGAAGACTGACCGTCCTGCCCCCGGCCTCTGGCCCGTCAGCCGAACAGCCCGACCAAAAAAAGGCTCAGCAGAGGGAAATAGGTGATGATCCCCAGGGTGACAAACAAGATCGCCAAAAATGGCAGGGTGGCGGTGTACAGTTCGGCAATGGGCCGCTCAAAACGATAGCTGGCCAGAAAAAGACCGAGGCCCACCGGCGGAGTGCAGTAGCCGATCTGCAAGTTGGCCAAAAAGATGATGCCCAGGTGGGTGAGATCAACCCCGTACCCCTGGGCAATGGGAACAATAAGCGGCACCACCAGGACCAGGGCGGAAAAAATGTCAAGCAGGGCGCCGGCAATGAGCAGAAAAAGATTCAGCAGCAGGAGAAAGGTGTACTTGCTTGAGATGTGTTCCCGGATAAAGGCAAAGAGCCGGGCCGGAATCTCCTGATCGATGAGGAAGCTGGTGGAGGCCATGGAAGCGGCCAGCACCACGAAGATCCCCCCGAACAGGGCCATGCTCCGCACCACAAGGGAAGGCAGCCGCGCCGGAGTGATATCCCGATGCACGCACATCTCCACGATCAGAACGTAGAGAGCGGTTACCGCCGCCGCCTCGCCCACGACAAAAAAACCGCCGTAAATCCCCCCCAGCACAATGACCGGCAAGGGCAGATCCCAGGCTGCGGCGCGCAGGGACCGCAGCGTTTCCCCGACCGGCAGCGGCTGCCTGGGGCCACGGGTGGCCGCGCCTTTCCTGACACTGTAAGCACCCAGCAAAACCAGCATCAACAACCCGGGCAGAATCCCGGCCAGGAAGAGATGGTCGATCCGGGTCTCGGCGATGACCCCGTAAAGGATCAGGGGGAGGCTGGGCGGAAAGAGCAAGCCCAGACTGCCCGAGGTGGTGATAAGGCCCAGGGAAAACTGCTCCGGGTAGCGATCCTTGAGCATGGCCGGAAACAGCAACCCTCCCAGAGCAAAGATGGTCACTCCGGAGGCTCCGGTAAAGGCGGTGAAAATCGAACACACCACCAGGGCGATCACCGCTAGCCCTCCGGGCAGCCAGCCCAACAGGACGTTGGACAAATCCAGCAGCCGCACCGGCGCTTTGCTTTCCGAAAGCACAGTCCCTGCGAGGATAAAGAGGGGCAGGGAAAGGAGCATGGGGGTATCGGCCAGCCGGGACATCTCGATAACCACCACCGAGGGATCAATGCCGGCGCCATGAAAAGCAAGCAGGGCCAGGGCGGCCATCACCACGAAGAGCGGACTGCCCAACACGGCCAGCCCGAGGGTTATCAGTTGCAGGAGCTGCATATCAGAATCTAGGCCCTCGCATCGAAAGATCGGGGCTCTTCTTTCCCGGCCAGGGCAGCGCGAAGAATGCGCACGCTGCCGAGCAGAAAACGGAGGGTGATCCCGGCAAAGGCCAGGGGAAAAATCAGATTGAGCTGCCAGGAGGCGAGCCCGGCCATCTCCTGCCCGCCGCCCTGAAGCGCTTCCTGACGAACAAAATCAATGGCCACCCAGGTAAGCACCAGACAGACGACGGCGGCAAAAAGATATCGGAACACCCGCAGCCAGCGCGAAATCGGTTTGGGCACAAGATGGGAGGCAAGATCAATGGAGATATGCTTGTCCATCTTGGTGGCCACCACCGCCCCGAGGAGCCCGGCCCAGAGAACCATGACCCGCAGGAGCGGATCGGCCCAGGAAAGCCCCCCGCCCCACACATCGCGCAAGACGATCTGCAGGCAGGCCAGGACAATCATGGCAGCAAGAAGCAGCAGAAGAACCGCCTCCTCAAGCCGCTCCAACCATCGGCTTATCTGCTGGATGCCCTCGGAAACCCAGGCCATGAGCCCGCTCATCTCGCCACAGCCCCGCCTGGAGATTTCGCCCGAAAATCGGCAAGCAACCGGGTTGCCGCCTCGTATATCTCCCTGGAAAAGACGGTGCCCATCAGCCGCGGCACGGTTTTCTGATCACGCACCGCCAGCAGCTGGCGCAGGGTTTCCTTCTCCGCCGGCACCAGCTGGATGCCGTTTTTTTTCAGGGTGGCAAAGGCCTCTTCATTGCTGCGCCGGGTGTCGATCAACAGCCCGGCGAAATGTTTTTTCGCGGCTGCCGCCATCAGAGCGGCATGCTGAGGCGGCAGCTTGTCAAAGGCCTTTTTGGCAAAGACCAACCCGCCATAGGCGTAGCCAAAGGGCGTATCGGTGATATATTTGGTCCGGGTAAACCACTGGAGAACGATGGAGCCGTAAAATCCGTTGAACACTGTGTTGATCATGCCGGTTTGCAGGGAGGAGAGCACGTCCGGAATGGACAGGGGAATAGGGGTGACGCCCATATCCTCGAGAAAACCGCGGCTCAGCGGGTCATTCTCCGGCGCCCAGCACTTGCTCGCCCGCAGCTGGGCAACCGTGGCCACCGGCTCGCCGGACATGGTGTAGACAAAGCCGACCTCGGTCATGGCCAGCAGCGTCAAATCCTTTTCCTGGAAGGCCTTTTGAAAAAGCGGGAACAACCCCTCCGTTACCCGATCCACCTCGGCATAGGATCTAAAGAGAAAGGGGATGGCCATGATCCTGAAATCCGGCACGGCCTCGCTGATCCCGGTCATGGTAAAGCCCCCGCCCTGGAGCTGGCCGATCCGCATTTTGCGGTACATGGCCCGGTCGTCGCCCATCACTCCGCCCATGTAGAGTTTGAAGCCGATCTCGCCATTGCTCTTGGCGGTCACCTCGTCTTGAAATTCCTGAAAGTGCCTGGCCCAGACGCTGCCATCCGGGGCAAGAGTGGCGATCTTGAAGAGATAACGGGGCGCGGCCTGTGCGCCCGGAGGAGCCATGAGCGCCATACAGGCGATGCCGAAGCAGACCAGACGCAACAAACGATGCATACTTTCCTTTCTCCTTTGAGCCATGGTTGTTTCGTAACGGCTCTTAAAAAAAATCCTCAACCTGGACCAGCAGTTTCTGAGCCCGCCGCCTGGCCAGAACATTGGGCAGGGTCAGGTCCGGGGCCTGGGCAAGGTCAAAGGCCAGAGCCTCCTCCAGGAGACGGACATAGAGCTCCCGGTCAAAGGTCTGCCGGGCGTAATATTCGGCATAGGCCACCAGGGCCGGGAGAAACCGCCGATTACCCAAGGCCAGGGCCTTTTCAAAATGGCCCCGGCTCACTTCCGGTCTCCCGCCCAGCATCACCGGGCGGGAACAGTAATAGATGCCGAGAAAGAGATGGGCGCCGCCATGGTAAAAAGTCTCATCCAGGGCAAGCACCCGCAGCATCAGCTGTTCGACCTTGGGCAGATCGGCGACCGCTGCGGGTGCGCCCTTGCTGAAACCGATCCAGGTGGCCCAGCC
>JAZDIS010000031.1:0-2213 GCA_043804705.1 Pseudomonadota bacterium
AATTTCAGTGGTTCCGAAACGCCGGGATACGATCAGGATAATGGCAAGCACCAGCGTGGCTTCGGCTGCGGCCAGCCCCATTACCAAAAGCGTGCCAAGCTGCCCCAGTTCATCCAGGGCCGGAGTTAATCGGCTACTGGCCACCAACGCCAGGCCGGCCCCGTTCAGCATCAGTTCAACGGATATCAGCATCCCGACAAGACTCCTGCGGCAGGTGATCCCGTAAAGACCCAGTCCAAAGAGTATCAGCGCTGCAAGATGGTACAATACCAGATTATTCATTTGGCTTTTCTCCTCTCAAACCCCAGAAGTACGGCCCCGGCCATTGCGACAAACAGGACAACGGATATCAGTTCAAAGGAAAGCGCAAACGGACCGGTCAGGAACTCACCCAGCCTGCCCATGGTGGTTTCAGGTTTAAGTGGTATGGCTTTGGGCATATGGCGA
Source organism: Pseudomonadota bacterium (assembly GCA_043804705.1). Taxonomy (GTDB): domain Bacteria; phylum Desulfobacterota; class Desulfobulbia; order Desulfobulbales; family Desulfurivibrionaceae; genus Thiovibrio. Next base: position 448 of record JAZDIS010000031.1, read on the forward strand.
ATCACCACGGCCGCCAGAACCAGTGTCGAAAACGCGGCTGCCCAGATGCCGAGAAAACCACTTCCGATACGCGGGCTTTCGGAACCGGATTCGCCGTCGGATGTTCGGGTCAGCATGATGGCAAAAAATATCAGGACCGTTACCGCGCCCACATAGATCAGTATCTGCATGAAGGCAATAAACGGGGCCGCCATGAGAAGATACATTCCCGAAACGCCGAACAACGTGATGATCAACCCGCACAGCGCCCGGATCAAACTTCTGGCGAGCACGGCCACAAGGCCCCCACTGATGATGAGGACTAAATAAAGCCCATAAGCCAGATGAATCCCTGAAAGCTGATCCATGTTTCTCCTGTCCTTAATATTTTGAACGTCTTATAAAAATGTCTTATAAAAAACTTGACGGCTTCGTAAAAGCCAAATATCTGCGTTTTGCTTCATCCTTCGTCGTTGCGGCGTTCTATCCAGAACCTCATGCAGCCTTCTTGATCTTTGCAGAACCTGCGCGGTCTTTGAGCCGCCGCAGCAAATCAAACTCGAAATCCTTGCGGGAGGCGCCAGCCAGATACACATCTTCTGAAAACGTCAGGGATGAGACCGGGCAGCTCTGGACACAAAGGCCACAGAGGCTGCACAGGTTGAAATTGAGGCTGAATCCATCCAGCACCCTTAATGTCTTGTCTGACGCACATATCGGCTCCCTTGCCGCAGAATGGGGCAGCGGGACATTGGAGATCAGCAGAAGCTGGCGGACCGGTTCCCCCTTGTCCTCTCCCGGCACATGCCCTTCTATGCGGATGCAGCCGGAAGGGCAGACTTCCTCACAACGCCTGCAGACAATACAAAGCGGCTCTCTGGGGTTGTTCGAAAGCGGCACCAGGTCGATATGACCCCGGTAGGTATCCAGGTTGCTGACTTCCTGCCGCGGATAATGCACGGTAATCCAGGGCCTGCAAAACTCTTTTCCCGTGACCTTCAGGCCGACAATCAGGCTCCACAGCCCCTTCAGGGTTTTTTGAATCGTTGTCATCCTACCTCACAAGGTTAATCATCAACGCAGTTCCAAGCAGATTGATCAGGGAAAGCGGAATCAGCCACTTCCAGCAGATATTCAGGAGCTGATCGAATCGCACTCTCGGATATGTCCAGCGAAACCACATCATGATAACGATAAGGGTGTAGATCTTGCCGAGCATCCACCAGTGGCCGGGGAAAAATGGCCCGCTCCATCCGCCAAGAAAAAGTACGGCTGCAACCGCGCTGACCACGATCATGTAAGAATATTCCGCCAGGAAAAACAGCCCGAATCCCATTCCGGAATATTCCGTATGAAACCCTGCGGTCAGCTCGCTTTCCGCCTCTGGCATGTCAAACGGTGCCCGGTTGGTTTCCGCAAGCGCGGAGACGAAAAATATCAGAAACGCCAGCGGCTGGGAAAACACATTCCACGATAATAGTCCACGGGTCTGCGACGCCGTAATATCCACAAAATTCAAGGATCCGCAGGTGAATGCCACACTTAGAACGGAAAGCAGCAAAGGGATCTCGTAAGCTACGGACTGGGACACGGCGCGGGCCGCGCCAAGAAGCGCGAATTTATTGTTGGAGCCCCATCCGGCAAGGCAAAGCGCCAGAACATTTAATCCGGAAAATGCCAGAACCAGCAAAAGCCCCAGGTTGACGTTTAATCCCAGCAGGTGAGGGCCAAACGGAATGGGAAGCAGGCAAATGGCAACCGGGGTAAAGGAGAGCAGCGGCGCCGCC
>JAZDIS010000032.1:0-4533 GCA_043804705.1 Pseudomonadota bacterium
CTTACTTGCTCGGTGCCTCTTTTTCCTGAGTTGTCTGGACCACTTGACGGCGGATTCTGTCCATGGGCTTGAGCCAGCGGAGGAATTTCCCGTCCTTGTCAAGCACCAGGACGCCTGGGATGCTGTTGTCGACCAGATAAATGTCGCCTGTTTTTCCCAGGGTACCTCGAGAAGGAGAGAACTTACCGGCTTCTGGAATGTGGTCGAAAACGATCTCTTTGATCGGGAAAAAGGCCCCGTTCAAGATGGTGAGCCGGGGTGGTTGGGTGGCTGATTTGCCTTGGCAGACAAAGATGTTTCCTTCCTTGGCGTCGAAAAAAACGCTTTGCGGGGCATCAATACCTCTCCCGGCCCCCAGGAAGAGATGGGGGATAAAGTCGCTGTCATAAATGACAAAACCCATCTGGTTTCCGCCCTTAATGACATACAGCTCTTCCTGTTCCGAATCAAAGTCCACGCCAGAGGGAAACCGCAGCGTATTTCCCTGGTGGTCATCGGTGAGCATGGTCACCACGCTCATGGGCGGCTGGAGAGCAGCTTTTTCCTCTGCCCGGCAGAGGAGGGGAGAGGCGGTAATGGTGAGCAGGCAGGTCGCGAGACAGCAATAGTGCCGCACGAAGCATCCTGTCACTGTTGTGTTTTGCGTTTTTTTGAGGGCGGTTATCGTGCGGGAAACAATGTGCCGCATAGTCTTGTTTCCTTTGTTAGTAATGGCATTGGCTACAGATATGCCCACCCAGGATGTCGCCGATCAGCAGGAATTTAAAATCAGAGCCATGGGGATTGTGGCAACTGGTGCAGGTGAAGGTGCGTTCCGGCCTGCGTGGATCTTTTGCGCCCGAGACTGGATGGCCGCCTACCGGGTGGCCTCTGGTGACGCCCTTGAGGGTGATGTGACAGCCCGTGCAGAGATCGTTGGTCGGTTTATAGAGCTGGAAAGGATTGTCGGTGGCGTGGGGATCGTGGCAGGCGACACAGCCGATACCGTTTAAAATTCCATGCACGTAGTAGACGGGTTTTTTCGGGCCGAGCAAGTTTTTTTTGTCGGTATGGCAGGCGACACAGAGTTCGTCTTTGCCGTTTGCCCAAAGCTGGAAGCGCTCAACATCTCCATGGGGATTGTGGCAGACCGTGCAATCCCCGGTGCCGACCGGGCCGTGAATATGGCTTTTTTTGAGCCAGGCTTTTTTGTTGACGTGGCACCGGAAACAGATATTTTCCACTTTTCCGCCGGGGATGGCGATTTTTAACGGAGCGCCTGAGTCGGACGTCTTATGACAGGCAAGGCATTGCAAATTGACGGTCGGGCTATGTTGCCAAGGGGTTTTCCCCAGGATATTTTTATGGCAGGAAAAGCAAAGGGGCTGGGCTTCACCGCCGAGGTTTTCGGAAAGTTTGATTTTCTTCGGGTCGTGACATTGGCTGCAGATCTCCGGGATCAATTCATTGCGGTGGAAAAGATAGATGCCCTTGTCGCTTACGTTTAAAGTTGACAAGGAACGCAACGGCTTATAGGTGGTGGAGAGATTTTTTCCGGAAGGTACAAGCTCGAAGGAGTTTTTGCCGGGTTTGAGCGGTACGCTGAAGTGCGCATAAGAGAATCCCTGCCCAGACCACATGCCGTGTGGTGAAAAAAGAATGTCGCCGCTTTTGACCCGCACCTGGCTGAGACTCTTGTCGTCTTTCTGCCGGACAATAACGTGTATTTCCGGAATCTTGGCATGAATGATTGTCTTTGCGGGAGGGTAGAGTATCTCCGGCTCTTCCGCCCATGTTGCCCCTGGAAAAAAGAACGCGCCAAGCAAAAAGAATAGCATGGCGCTTGCCATGCTATTCTTGGGAGACCGGTGATCCGATGCGTGGTCAGAAGATTTCTTCATCATAATCCTGTGTGCGGTTGAGGCAATATTGCTTGAGTTGCCGCCGAAGCCGGCACCCTATCCCGGTTCGACTCAGCTATCTTTAGCGGTATGACAGGTAAAGCATCCCGTGTTTACGTCCCCGCTGTTGTGCGCATTCATGGTGGTGTAATCCCAGCGCAGCATGTCCGGATACGGACTGGCATGGGCCATGTGACAGGAGAGGCAGGTCACGACATCGCTGCCGGGGCTGACGACGCTGCTGGCAGAGGCCGGTACCATGGTGCGGCCTATGGGTGCCTCGACACTGTAGGTTGTGTAATTCTGGTATTCCCCGGAGTTCGGGAGAACGATATCGTTCGGGTGCCGGATGAATGGCGAGGATATGGTTGCTCCGATGCCGTCGCTCGATCCTGTTGTGAGGGTGTGGAAATTGCCGTGGCAGGTGGCGCAAAATCCGCTGATCGTGTTGTTGGGAGGGGCGACGCCATTGGCCCCATGGCAATAGGTAGTGCTGCAACTCAAGGTCATGGGCGTGGCGGTGCCGTAATATTCGTTGTGGCTGGCGGCACTTTTATTTTGCCATTTGTCGGTCTGATTTTCATAGCCTTTGACCCCAACAAGAAAGCGATAGCTGTTTGTTACGGAGTCGGCCACAGTGAGTTGGCCATCCACGTTGTTGTGGTGGGCGCCCGATAGTGCGGCAACACCGGAGGCGGTCTCCATGCCCGCTTTGTATCTATATCCATGGCAGCCGTTTGTGCCGGCACAGGTCAGGTTTGAGGCGTTTACGTTGAAGGTACTATCTTCATAATGACCAAACAATATGATCCCGCCAGGCAGTTTGCTGGCTAGTACGTCCTCCTTGAATGCTATGCCAAGATCAATTACATTATGGCCATGGCTGTCGGACGCAGCGCCTTTGAGGCCGGTAATATAGGCAAAATTACCTCCGGCAAGGTCGCCGCTGGCATCGGAATGCATTACTTGCGGGACTTGGCTGCCGTTCATGTCGATAATCTTCTGGGCGGTTCCCTGACCGTGGCAACCAAGACAGTCTCCCCGCAACAGGTTCCGTTCCACCTTGGCACCACTGTTCAACTGCATGGTAAGCCCATTTTGGCTGTTGTGCATGGTGTGACAATTGCCGCACTCGCCGGTGACTTTTGCCTCGGAATAACCGTAACCTGCAAGGATAAGGAAAACGGTAATCGCGGCCTGAGCTGTGTATCTTTTTGGCTGGCGCATTTATGTATTCCTTGGATTGTATAGTATCATATTTTCAGGAGAGAGTTTGCTGTCTTTTGTATATAATCCGATTTAAAGCTCCAAGTGCAACAGAGGGGGTGCAGCGAAGCAATATTGCTGGCTTGCTTTACCGCGGCGGCCTCATTTTTCAGCGTGCGCTTCCTGCCTGTCGAGCAACTCATATGCCTTGCGAAATTCCTGGGCTGCCTTTTGGTGGTCGGTTTTTTTGACATACAGGGTGCCAAGGACATAATGCAGGTGGTGGTCGCGGCCATTGCGAAAAATCAGGGCCTGTAGATCGTCGATGGCTTGGGCAACCTCTCCATTTTCCGCTCTCAGTTGCGCGTTGCATATTTCGCCCAGAACAGAGCCGGGGTCCAAGTCCAAGCCCTTGTCGATGGCGGCTTGCGCTTCCGCTAGCTTGCCGAGTTCCAGGGAAACACAGCCAAGTTCGATATGGGCGGCGGCAAGTTTCGGGGTATTTTGGATGGCCAGGGCATATTCCCGAGCGGCCGGTTCGAGTTGCCCTTTTCGGGCCAGGCTCTGCCCCATGCTCAGGTGGCGGTTGCCGTCCTTTTCTTCTTTGCTTTTTTCGATCATGGCCGGATGGAGTTCGGCCTCGAACTGCTCCCGGTTCTTTTCTCCAAGCAGGATTTCTGTTTCTCCCTTGAGTCTGCTTATCATCTCCCGGCTGTACCCTATGCCATTGATCACCCTGCCCCCCTTGTCAACGAGCAGTACCGAAGGCATTACCAAAAGACCCAGGGCGCTGTAAGCGCTTTGCTCCGGGTCCAGATATGTGGGGGAGGAATATCCCGAGGCGGTTATAACCTCTTTCATGACCTCCGCGGAGTCTCCTTGGGCATTGATCGCCAACAGGTCGACCTGCTTTTCCCGGAAGAAGGGGGCTAGTTGCTGGAGCTGGCTCAGCGCCTGGGTGGACCGCTGTTTTTTGGTGGGCAGGTCGGCGCCCCAGAAGACGAGCGCGGTAATTCGGCCGCCTGGAGCACCCAGGGAGATTTTTTTGCCGGAATCACTCTGCACGATTGTCGTGGCGGGCAACATGTCGCCGGGGTTGATCGCCCGAAAAGGAAAGGATTCGGCAGCCCCTGTGTCGATGACGGAATAGAATGTTGCTAAAAAACAGAAAATGGCGGTATTGAAATAGACTTTCAAGGGCGCACCTCTCTTCTTGTGTGTGTGCGAATCCGTGGCGGAAATTTGGCCGGATGTGTTTAAAATATCATGGAAAATCAAGAACGGAATTAAGGAGATACAAGGCGTTATGCAGGGAGAGAATGGCAATTCAACATTAGTCTCTGTAATAGAAAAGGGCCAGTTTTCTTTGTCTGCTTTACAATTAAATCTTTTCTTTACCAGTTCTGCAGTTCTCCGGCCGTAAAAATCAGCCACATCGTGGAGAAGC
>JAZDIS010000033.1:0-3023 GCA_043804705.1 Pseudomonadota bacterium
TGGTTGTCACCCAGGCCCGGCTGACCCAGATTGCCAGTCACCACAAGGATTCCGATCTTGTCGAACCGGTGGAAGAGGTGGAGCGGCTTACCGCCGAGCTGCGTGATTGTGTGCTCAACATCCGGATGTTGCCCATCGGCACCACCTTTGCCAAATTCAAGCGGTTGGTCCGGGATCTTTCCGCCGAGTTGGGCAAGGAGGTGGTCATGGTCACCGAGGGAGCCGAGACCGAGCTGGACAAGAATGTCATCGATCAGCTCGGCGATCCCATGGTTCATTTGATTCGGAACAGTATCGATCATGGAATTGAATCGCCGGAGGAGCGGGAACGTGCCGGTAAGCCGCGGAAGGGCACCATTACCCTTGCCGCCCAGCATTCCGGGGCCAATGTCGTCATTACGGTCACCGATGACGGCAAGGGCCTTGATGCGGAGAAAATCCGGCAAAAAGGTCTGGAAAAAGGGCTGCTCCGCGCTGACATGGAACTGAGCGAGCAGGATATCTGGAACACCATTTTCGTGCCGGGGCTATCCACAGCCAAAACCGTTACCAGCGTTTCCGGACGCGGGGTGGGCATGGACGTGGTGAAAAGCACGGTGGACGCACTCAAGGGCTCGGTGTTCGTTACCAGCAGCGTCAAGGGGCAGGGCACCACGATCACCATCATGCTGCCCTTGACCCTGGCCATTATTGACGGCCTGCTGGTCAAGGTCGGAGAGACGCATTTTGTCCTGCCCCTTTCCCAGGTGGAGGAATGCGTGGAGCTGACCGGGGAGGATATCGCCAGGTTCCATGAGCGGCGGATGTTGCCGGTGCGGGATCAGCTTGTTCCCTATGTGCGTCTTCGGGATTTTTTTGCCATTTCCGGAGAACGACCGGCCCGGGAACAGATGGTGATCAGCAGGATCAACGGGGATCGTTTCGGCCTGGTGCTGGACGACGTGGTGGGCGAGCACCAAACGGTTTTGAAATCGCTGGGCTGGGTTTACCGGAACGCCACGGGTCTTTCCGGCTCGACAATCCTGGGCAACGGGCATGTCGCCCTGATCCTTGATGTGGCCAATGTGATGCAATGCGCCCGTCAGGAAGAGTATGCCGCTTTGCTCAACTGAAGAAAAAAGAAGCAAGGATACAGGTGAAAGGCATGATGTTTTTTGCACCTTACTTGAGCTTTGCATCTTAAGATAAAGCACACGGGAGAGAAATCATGAGCGTGAAAAATGAAACAGTTCAGTCGCAGGCCACGCAATATCTTACCTTCATGCTTCGAGAGGAGGGATTTGCCATAGAAATCCCCAAGGTCAGGGAGGTGCTTGACGTTACCACCATGACCAGGATTCCCCGGATGCCTGCCTACCTTAGCGGGGTCATCAACCTGCGCGGCAATGTGGTGCCGGTCATGGATCTTGGTCAGAAGCTGGGAATGGGGAGCATCGAATACACCAAGAACACCTGCATCATGATCGTGGAGTTGGAGGTGGACGCCAACTTGGTGGAGATGGGGGTGCTGACCGACTCCGTGCAGATGGTTCTTGATCTGAACCCGGAGGATATCGAGTCCGTCCCCAAAATGGGCACCAACCTCAACACCGAATTCATCAAGGGCATGGGGCGGCAGACCGAGGAAAAGTTTCTGATCATTCTTGATATCGACAAGGTTCTGGCCAGTGAAGGCGAAGCGGCTCTGCGGGAAACGGACAGCGCCGGTTCGATCCAGCCGGCTGCGGCCAAGCCGGAAGAAGTTGCCGGCGCGGAAGCGTAGCGGTCACAAGGCTGGTATCAGGGGGGGCGCATGACTTTTTCCGGAAATCAGGGGACAGCGAGGGATTGGTCCGTGCATTCGCCGAGCTTGTCCGATCGGGATTTTAACCGATTCAGTGCGTTTATTTACGAAGCCTGCGGCATCAAGCTGCCGCCCATCAAGAAAACCATGCTTTCCGCCCGGCTTCAGAAGCGGTTGCGGCAGCTCCATCTGGATTCCTTCTCCGCTTACCTCGATTACGTGTTGAGTCCCGATGGTCAGCTCAAGGAACTGAGCCACATGATCGATGTGGTCAGCACCAACAAGACCGACTTTTTTCGGGAGGCAAAGCATTTTGATGTGATGACCAGTCTTGTTCTCCCCGACTATGTCCAGCGGATGACTCATTCTGCTCACAAGATCCTCCGGGTCTGGAGCGCGGGCTGCTCCAGCGGCGAAGAGCCATACACTCTGGCCATGGTTCTCGATGATTTTTTTTTCCGGTATCCGGGGCTGGACTACGCCATTCTCGCCACGGATATCTGCACCGAGGTGCTTGCCAAGGCGGAAGAGGCGATCTATACCGATGAAGTGGTGGCGCCGGTTTCCCCGGTGCTGCGCAATAAATATCTGATGAAGGGAAAGGGCGCGCACAGTGGATTTCACCGGGTTGTCCCGGAACTCCGGCACAAGGTGGTGTTCCGGCGGCTTAACTTCATGGATCGGGATTTCGGTATTGAACAGAAGATGGACATCATCTTGTGCCGGAACGTGATTATCTATTTTGACCGGAAAACTCAGTGCGCGCTGTTTGAAAAGTTCTATCGCCATCTTTCTCCCAATGGTTATCTGTTCACCGGACATTCGGAAACCCTGGAAGGTATAGGAGACCGGATGGAAAGGGTCGCGGCGGCGGTGTATCGATGCCGCAAATGAAGGACATTCTGGATACGGATCTTCCCGTGGTGAATCTGCATCCGGGCGAGCTGTTTGTCGCCCAGGAGCCGGCTTTGATCACCACTATCCTCGGCTCCTGTGTTTCGGTCTGCTTGTTTTGTCCCAGGCAGAAAACCGGGGCCATGTGCCATGGGGTGATGCCGGTCCGCCCGGATCTGAACGTGGAGGACAGTTTCCGCTTCGTGGAGACTTCGGTGCGCTATATGGTCGATGTCCTGACCAACGGCAATATGCTCTGCCCCAATGCCGGACTGGTGGCCAAAATTTTTGGCGGGGCGGATGTTCTGGAGGTTCGTTTTGGCCCTGCATCCGATGCCCGGAGCAT
>JAZDIS010000034.1:0-4331 GCA_043804705.1 Pseudomonadota bacterium
TGGAAACCGGCCGCACCCATCAAATCCGGGTCCATATGGCTGCCCTGTCCCATCCGGTTGCCGGCGATTCCGTGTATGGCCGCAAAAATTCCCTGTATCCGGAAATTGGGATAACCCGCCAGTGTCTGCATGCGCATACGCTGTCCTTCCGCCATCCCAGAACCGGGGAGGATTTGCAGTTTACCGCGCCGCTCTGGCCGGATATGCTGTATACTCTTGAGTTGTTGCGGCAGGCGGGTGGCCTTTAGATCTTTGTGAGGGCGTAACAGTGGCACAGCAGGCGCATAGATCGGTGGTTGCCGTCACCGGAGGAATGGGCTCCGGCAAGAGCTCCGTGGCTGCCTGTCTGTGTGAGATCGGCGGAGCCAGGGGGCTCAGTGCCGACACCGTTTGCCGTCAACTCCTTGAGCCGGAGGCTGCCGGCTGGTTGGCTGTGCGCAAGGCGTTTGGCGGGAGATTTCTTTTGGCGGACCAGAGCATTGACCGCCCCCTGTTGCGCAAGGTGCTTTTTGCGGACCACGAATTCCGCCATGAACTCAACACGCTGCTTCACCCCTTGGTGCGAGATGAAATAACCTCCTGTATTGAGAAGGAGAGGGGGCATCTCTCCGATCCCCAGGCACGATTCGTGGTCGAAGTGCCCCTGTTGTATGAGGCGCGCTGGGAGCATGATTTTTCCCGGATTGTGGTGGCGTATGCCGATGAAAAGGCTTGCCGGCGAAGAATCATGCTTCGCGACCGGATAAGCGAGGCTGAGGCCGAAAAAGCCATGGCGACACAGATGCCCTTGCCGCGCAAGGCTCTCCTTGCGGATCACGTTATTGACAACAGTGGCGCCTGGCCGGAGACCTGTTTGCAGATCGTGCATCTGCGAAATCTGCTTTGGCAGGGGGCTGGTTATGGTTGCGGATGATTCCGGCCTGTCGTGCAATCCGTGGCGTTCCGGCTGAAGATTTTCAGGGAACAGGTTGCGGGAGGAAAAAACATTTAAGGGTTTAATTGAAAGTTGTAGGCTCGGGCGGTAACATGCCGCATCTGCATGCGCGGCAAAGAAAGCTTCCCGCAACCCTGGAAATGAGGTGGCATTCCCATTGGACACTATGGATTTTCAGCATTCAGCGTCAGGCAAAAAGACGGATCCGGCGTGTGGGCTTTCAGAAAATGACCCTCTGCAGCGGCAGCGGGCGGAACAGGCCTTCTTTGCCGGGAGCCGGTTTTTGCAGACCTTTTTGGATTGCGCCAATGATCTGATCCAGAGCATCGATCGGGAAGGAAGATTCCTCTACGTCAACAAGGCTTGGCGGGAGACCCTGGGCTATGACGACACCGAGATTGGTGCGCTCTCCATTTTCGATATCCTCGATCCGGACTGCCGTGAGAATTGCGCCACCCTGTTTCGTGATATCGCCGCGGGTAAGGTTTCGCATACCTACGAGGTTGTCTTTGTCGCCAAGAGCGGACGCAGGATTCCTGTGGAAGGCAAGATCAGCACGGACTTCAAGGACGGCGAACTGGTGGCGACCAGAGGAATATTCCGCGACATCAGCCAGCGAAAAGAGGCGGCAGATCTGTTGCGGGAGCAAAAACTGTTTACGGAAAAATTGATCCGCTACTCCGCAGTGCCTATTTTTGTCCTGGACCCGCAGCATAGAGTCACCGACTGGAACAGGGCCTGCGAGATGCTTACCGGCATTGCAGCCGAACAGATGGTGGGGACCGCGAACCACTGGCAGGCTTTTTACCGGAAAAAACTCCCGTGTCTGGCCGATATTGTTATTGATTCCTCGGAGCGGCGTAATTCTGCCGCCCTGTATACCGCAGCCAACGATGCCGAATTGCTGGAGGAAGGCCTTCACGCGGAGGAATGGCTGGATGCGGTGGGTGGGGCGCGTCGCTATTTGTCCTGCGATGCCGTGCCTATTTATAACCAGGGCAAGGCGCTTGTCGCGGTCATCCAAACCCTGCATGATCTTACCGAGCGTAAAAAGATGGAAGAGGCGCTCACCCGGCTTGCCACCACCGATACCCTGACCGGCATATACAATCGTGGCAAGATCGAGGAATCGTTGCGGCAGGAAAAGGCCAGGGCCGCCCGGTATGGAAGCCCCCTGGCCATAATCCTCTTTGATCTTGACTACTTCAAGAAGATCAACGACAGTCTGGGCCATTCCATCGGCGATCAGGTTTTAAAAGAGGTTGCCGCTACGGTGGCAGGGCAGATCAGGGAAACGGACCTGGTGGGGCGCTGGGGCGGCGAGGAGTTCATGGTGCTCTGTCCGGGAATTGTCGCTCAAGATGCGGTCGCCATTGCCGAAAAGCTGCGGCAACGGGTGGAAGGGCTGCCGCTTGGCGTCACCATCAGCTGCGGACTGGCCGGCTACCGGCCAGGGGAGAGCATGGATGCCCTGATCAACCGGGCGGACAAGGCGCTGTATGCGGCCAAGCACGCCGGCCGCAACCTGGTGCGGCTGGCGGCCTGAGTCAAGGGTCGTTACTCAGCGGATTTCGTCGCTGTCCACATAGGCATAGGCGCTGTGCTTGTGAATGGATTCAAAACTCTCCACGCTTACGGAAAACCAAGTGATGGCCGGGTGGGCCATGGCCTGTTCCGCCACCTTGCGCACCGCGTCTTCGACGAACATCGGGTTGTTGTAGGCCTTTTCCGTCACGTATTTCTCGTCCGGCCTTTTCAGCAGGGAATAGACCTCGCAGGAAGCGCCCGCCTCGGCCATGGTGATGAGGTCTTCCATCCAGATGAACCCCGAGTATTTGACGGTGAGATTCACCTCGCCCCGCTGGTTGTGGGCGCCGCAATCGCTAATCTCCCGGGAACAGGGGCACAGGGTGGTGACCGGCACCCAGACCGCCAGGATAAAATCCTCATCCAGACCGATGCCGCCGGTGAACCGGCAGGTGTATTCCATGAGTCCGGCAGTGCCGGTGACCGGCGCCTTTTTTTCCAGAAAATAGGGGAAGGTCATTTCCACATGGGCCGATTCCGCCCGCAACTCTTCTTTCACCTCGGCCAGCAGATTTCTGAAGATCCGGTTGCTCATCTCGTCCTGGTAGGTGTTCAGGACCTTGATGAAGGTGGAGACGCAGGATTCCCGGTACTGGCGCGGCAGGCTGACCTGCAGGCTGATGCTGGCCACGGTCTCCTGCATGCCTCCGGATTTTTCGCGCACCCGCACCGGATACCTGATATCTTTTATGCCGACGGTATTGAGCTTCATCTTGGCAAGGTATATACACCATTTGCCTTCAGGCGGAAAGCAGTAAACAGGCAGGGCGCCAGAGGCTGTGGATGGGGCTTGGCCTGAGGACATGAGCTGTGGTAGGTTGAAGGCAATGGGGAGGCGCAAGGGAAGATGACAGAGACGCAGGTCCGGCTGGACAAATGGCTGTGGGCCGCCCGTTTTTTCAAGACCCGCTCCCAGGCGTCCCAAGCGGTGGCCGGGGGTAAGGTTCAGGTGGGCGGCTTGCGGGTGAAGCCCTCCCGGTTGGTGGCTGTGGGCGATGGGCTGCGAATTCAGAAGGAACAGGACGAATTCGCCATCGTGGTCCGGGCGCTCAGCGACCAGCGGCGGGGCGCGCCGGAAGCGCAGCTGCTTTACGAGGAGACTCCGGAAAGCCTCACTGCCCGCGCCCAGGCCAGAGAGACCCGGCGTCTCTTGCGGGCCGAAGGGGCTGGGCCGCCGACCCGTCCAGGCAAGCGGGACCGGCGGCTGATCAGAAAGTTTACCAAGAAGGACCTGTAAAGCCCGGGGTGCGGCGGTGGCCGCTTTTTTTCACCGGACCATCTGTTTGCTTTGCGTCTTTGCCTCTTTGCGTTACAGTGTCGAGGCAATGGTTGCGGCAGATGCAGAGGTTATTTTGAGATGATTCCAGGATTCAGGAGAAAACCATGAAAAAGATAGAAAGGGCATTGATCAGTCTCACCGACAAATCAGGGATCGAGGGGTTTGCCAGGGAGCTTGAGCAGCTGGGGATCGAGATCCTCTCCACCGGCGGCACCGCCAAGAAGATGCGGGATAACGGCATCAAGGTCAAGGATGTTTCCGAATTCACCGGTTTTCCGGAGATGCTCGATGGCCGGGTCAAGACTCTGCACCCCAAGGTACACGGCGGCATCCTGGCGCAGAAAGGCAATCCGGATCATGTGCGCCAGATGCAGGAGCATGGCTTGCAAGCCATCGATCTGGTGGCGGTCAATCTCTATGCCTTTGAGAAAACCGTGGCCAATTCGGCCTGCACTCTGGGAGAGGCCATCGAAAACATCGACATCGGCGGTCCCACCATGCTGCGCTCAAGCGCCAAGAATTTTCAGGACG
>JAZDIS010000035.1:0-6490 GCA_043804705.1 Pseudomonadota bacterium
TTATTACATTATTTTCACACCAAACAACAATACAGGATATCCCATAAAACCAGAACAAAGGCTACAGGTTGGATATTTTTTATCCAAGCGCCGGGTGGCCGGCTGGCTATTTTTTACCCAAGCCAAAATTTCCTGCAAAAACAAGAGGAGACGAGTGCCATGGATATGGCTTTCGGAACAAAAAACGAAGAGGAACAATAATTGCTAGTACATCATAATAGTTGTTTCATAAAGACGAGCACACTCTCCATACCGACAAATATTTCTCCCCCGGATAATGCGTCATGAAAAAGACCAAAATAATTACCTCCCCCTTTGCCTATGCCTCCCCCTGGATTCTGGCCACTGCCATAGGCATGCTCATTGCCATTGTTTTTTTCTTTGCAGCCAATAATCTGCAGCGGGAAAAGCGGATCATGACTGAAAGCCTTTTCAACAAGGGGCAGGCCATAGTCCGTTTTGTCGGCGCAGGCACCAGAGCCTCGATGATGATGGGCGCCCCGAACACCCAACAATTCCAGCACCTGATCGAACAGGCTGCGGGTGAATCGAGCATTCTCTATATCGCGGTTGTCAACAACTCGGGCAAGATCGTGGCGCACAGCACTTCCGGCCTGGTGGGCACCGAGCTTGACCATCCCCTGCTTGCTGACCCGGGTATTGCTCCGGTGGGCAAATACCAGATCATCAATGACCAGGGAACAAAACAAAAGGTCTTTGAAGTTGTAGCACCATTCAAACCGTTCATGCGCGGACGGGGTCCTTTTTTCAAAAGACACCTGCAGGCAATGCAGCAGGCTGGAAAACCGGACAGCCCTGCCGGGGAGAATGCGCAAAGTCCATCCCCCTGCCAGTTTCCTCCGGGCAATGAGCCCTGGCTGCCCGGGGACAATCTCTCTATTGTTGTCGGCCTTGACATGACGGAGCAGGACAAGGTTGTCCAGCAGGACCGGTACCACATGATCTATATGTCCATCGCCATGCTGCTGGTGGCGATTGGCGGCTGGATAGCCTTGCTCACCGCGCAAAGCTACCGGTCATCCCAAAAAACCCTCATGAACATGCGGGCCTTTACCGACCTGCTTATCTCCCGTCTGCCCGTGGGCATCATTGCAACCAATGCCGATGGATATATTCAGACCTTCAACAGCACTGCGGCAAAGTTTACCGGAAAAACCCAGGAAGAGACCATTGGCCATCTGCAGGCCGCAGTCTTGCCGCACATCCAGCAGATCATCCATGAGGGAGAACATGAAGGCGAGGTCATCGACAGAGAAATTCTTCTGCCGCCGGATTCCCCGGCGGCCAATCACCTGAACGTCAGCTCCGTGCCAATCACTGATGGGCACGGCAACACCATCGGAAAAGTCATGCTCATGTACGATGTCACGGAGATCAAGAAACTCGAAGCCCAGGTCCGGCGTCATGACCGCTTTGTCGCCTTGGGCAAGATGGCTGCCGGCGTTGCCCATGAAGTGAGAAATCCGTTGAGTTCCATCAAGGGCTTCGACACCCTGCTTGGCTCCCGTTTTCCTGCGGAAAGCGAGGAGAACGAGGCTGCCAGGCTGTTGATCAACGAAGTGGAACGACTCAACCGCAGCATCACCGAGCTGCTCACTTACGCCCGCCCCCTCCCCCTGACCATCGCCGAGGTTGCAATCGAACCGTTTATCGATGCATCGCTCAAGCTTATCCAAAGCGATGCCCGGGAACTGGGCGTTGCCGTGCATCACGAGATCGCCCTGACGCGCCATCAGGTACGCTTGGACAAGGACCGCCTCAACCAGATGCTGCTGAATCTCTATCTAAACAGCCTGCAGGCCATGGAGCACGGCGGGGAATTGCATGTGTCGGTGCATGAGGGGAACCTGCCCGGCACCGTGGAAATAAGCGTGCGGGACACAGGCTGCGGAATCGCGGCGGATATTCTGGAACGGGTCATGGACCCGTATTTTACGACCAAACCGGAGGGTACCGGCCTGGGATTGGCCATGGTCTACAAAATCATCGACGAGCACGGGGGCACGATCAAAATCGCGAGCAAAGAAGGGGAAGGCACCACGGTGACCATCGTCCTGCCTGGATGACGCAACCCATTCACCAAGAAACGAAAAAACATAGCTCGATCTCTGAAATGTAAACACGCAGCAGTGCCGCAGATGCGCGGAAGAGGCCCGCGAAGTGTGCGAGCGCACACGAGCAGGCCGATGACAAAGCAGATGCGGTGCTGCTGCGCGTTTACAGATGAATCACTCTTTTTCGCGTCTGATCCGGGCTCCGGCCGCAGAGAGTTTGCCGACCAGATTGTCATAGCCCCGGTCCAGATGATAGACCCGGGAAATATGTGTTTCCCCCTCGGCGGCAAGGGCCGCAATCACCAGGGAAGCACTGGCCCGCAGATCCGTGGCCATCACCGGCGCCCCGCTCAACCGGCCTGTGCCGGTGACGATGGCGCTGTGGCCATCCACCTTGATGTCCGCTCCCATGCGGTGCAACTCGGCCACATGCATGAAGCGGTTCTCAAAAATGGTCTCGGCAATCACGCTCAGGCCCTCGCTCAAGGTCATCAACGCCATGATCTGGGCCTGCAGATCGGTTGGAAAGCCGGGATAGGGCATGGTCTTGATGTCCACGCTCCTAAGAGGCCCCTTACGGGCGACATAAATACGGTTCTGATCCTCCTCGATCGACAAACCCGCCGCCCGTAATTTTTCCAGCAGGGCGGGCAGATGCTGCGGGTTGCAATGCGTCACCGTGGCCTCGCCGCCAACCGCGCCAACGGCGAGGAGATAGGTTCCGGCCTCGATCCGGTCGGGGATGACCTCCATTTCGGCCCCGTGCAGATTCTTCACCCCCTCAACCACCAGGGTATCGGAATCCTTGCCCTTGATCCGCGCCCCCATGGCGATGAGCAGATCGACAAGATTCCCGATTTCCGGTTCCCGGGCCGCATTTTTGATCACGCTGACGCCCTCGGCCAGGGTCGCAGCCATAAGGATATTTTCCGTCCCGGTAACCGAAGGGATATCAAAACAGACGGTGCTTCCCTGCAATCTTCCCACCGCCTTGGCCTCGACATACCCCTGGCTCAATTCGTATT
Organism: Pseudomonadota bacterium; assembly: GCA_043804705.1. Classification (GTDB taxonomy): domain Bacteria; phylum Desulfobacterota; class Desulfobulbia; order Desulfobulbales; family Desulfurivibrionaceae; genus Thiovibrio. The sequence goes on from JAZDIS010000035.1 coordinate 3,101, forward strand.
GGGAGCCGAGTTTTTCCAAGCCCTGGAGATGAAAATTGATGGGCCGGGCGCCGATGGCGCAACCTCCGGGCAGGGAAACCCTGGCCGTACCCATCCTGGCCAAAAGGGGCCCCAAAACCAGCACCGAGGCACGCATGGTCTTCACCAGCTCATAGGAAGCCTCGCAACTGGTGATCGTTGAGGCATCAAGTACCAGCACCGTGCCGTCTTTCTGCCATTTGACCCCGAAAGATTCCAATAGGGAAAGAAAAGTTCGGACATCCCGAAGATCCGGGACATTGCGCAAGATGATCGGTTCGGCACTCAGCAGACAGGCGGCCATCAACGGCAAGGCCGCGTTTTTGGCGCCGCTCACCGCAATTTCACCATGCAGGGGGTAGCCACCTTCAATAACTATCTTATCCATGAAATTCTCACTTGTTAAAAAATCGCGGGAAAAATACGGCGTTACGGCTCAGCAACGACGAGCCTGGAAAATACGCGGCAAACCAGCCAGATCAGAATGGACCTGCAACCTATCATATTCCGGAAAGGAAGAAAAGATTTTCAGCACCGCCTCCTGCTGATCCGCGCCGATCTCCATGAAAAACAGGCCACCGGCCAGCATTACCGGGTGAACTTGCGCCGCCAAGGCACGGATTCCGGAGAGACCGTCAGCACCTCCATTCAGAGCGCGATGCGGCTCGAAATCCCGCACCTCCGGTTGCAGCGTGTCCAGTGTCGTTGCTGCTATGTAAGGCGGATTGGAGACAACCAGGGCAAACCTTCTTTCCTGCTTGATGGCAGCCAGCCAGTCGCCGTTTAATAAAAAAGTTCGCGGCCGGACCTGATGCCGGACGATATTTTCTCCGGCAACCCCCAGGGCTGCCAGAGAAAGGTCCACCCCAAACACCAGCCGCTCCGGGAGTTCGCGGGCCAGAACAACGGTGATCGCACCACTCCCGACTCCCAGATCCAGCACCGGTCCAAACGGCAAACCAACCTCTCGAACCGTGGCAAAAATCTTTTCCAAAAGCTCCTCGGTTTCGGGGCGGGGAATGAGAACCTTGCGGGAAACCGAGAAAGGCAACGACCAGAATTCCTGCTCGCCGGTGATGTAGGCCAATGGTTCCCGGAAGAGCCGCCTTGAAAGGAGGGTATTGAAAAGGGCGAGGTGTTGCGGAGAGATTTCCTGCTCCATGGCAAGGAAAAATTGGGTTCTGGAATAACTCAGGACATGCCCCAGCAAAAGGGCTGCTTCGACTTCCGGCTCTGCTACGCCGGCATCGACAAGGCGTTGGACGCTTTCACGATACAACTTTTTGAGAATCATGGGCGGATTTTCCGGGCCGGGGAAAAACGGAAGAGCGCATCCACGGAGTACGCCTTATTGCATGATTTGCAAGGCTTCTGTCTGGAAATGGACAATAAGTGGGTCGATGATGTCGTCGAGTTTTCCCGTAAGGATTTCATCAAGCTGGTACAGGGTGAGATTGATCCGATGATCGCTGACCCTGCCTTGCGGAAAATTATAGGTCCGGATGCGTTCGCTCCGATCGCCGCTGCCCACCTGGCTCTTGCGGTCCGCGGACATCCGCTCATCCTGTTCGCGCTGCATCTTGTCGAGAAGCCGGGCACGGAGAACCTGCAAGGCCTTGGCTTTGTTCTTGTGCTGGGATTTCTCATCCTGACAAGTCACCACCAGCCCGGTGGGCAGATGGGTAACACGAACCGCCGAATCAGTGGTATTAACGCTCTGCCCGCCGGAGCCGGTGGAACGGTAGACATCGAATCTCAGATCATTGGGGCTGATATCGACCTCAACCTCTTCCGCCTCGGGCATAACCGCCACGGTAACGGCGGAAGTATGAATCCTCCCCTGGGTCTCAGTCTCGGGAACACGCTGGACACGATGGGCCCCGGATTCATATTTTAGTTTACTGTAAACGTGCTCGCCGCTGATCAGGGCGATGATTTCCTTAAATCCCCCGATCCCCGTGGGATTACTGGTCATCACCTCAACTTTCCACCCTTGCAGCTCGGCATACCTGCTGTACATCCTGAACAGATCGCTGACAAACAACGCCGCCTCGTCCCCTCCGGTACCCGCCCTGATCTCGAGAAGGGTATTTTTTTCATCATTCGGATCCTTGGGGAGCAGGGCAACCCGAAGCGCCTTGATCAATTCATCCTGGCGAATTTCCAGCTCTGCAAGGTCAACCCGGACGAGCTCCCTAAGCTCGTTGTCGTCTTCCTCCTGGAGCAAGAGACGATTCTCCGCGATCTCCCTGTTTACTTTCTGGTAATTATTGTACAGATCATCAAGTTTTGCAAGATGGGCATGCTCTTTGGCAACCCGACGAAATTCGGCTTGATCGCTTGCCAACTGTGGCTCTGAAAGTCTGGCCTCCAGAGCCAGCTTGCGTTCTGCAACATTTTCAAGTTGGGCAAACATGGTCATCTCGTCAAAAAAGGAACGCCCCTGAGCTATCCCCCTTACAGGGATGGTCCAAAGGCGTTATCAACACACACAAAAAAACGTTTTTCTTATTTTGCTGCTTGCTTGGCGTATTTTTTATTGAACTTCTCGATCCGGCCAGCAGAGTCAATCAGCTTTTGCTTACCGGTGAAAAACGGATGACAGGCTGAACAGATTTCCACTTTTATTACAGGAAGAACCGAGCCAAGTTCAACTGCATTGCCACAGGCACAAACGGCGTCAATTTTATGATATTCGGGATGCACACCTTCTTTCATGGACAAAATCCTCCATTAAATTAACAAAAACAATTATACACAAATTATACACAGCCCAAAGGGACACATTCTACCGACAAACGCACAAAAAAAGAATTATATCCTTATATTCTTTTTTACGCAAGCCAGGAATTACTGAACAGCCAAAATCAACCGCCTTTCATGGAGTCAAAAAATTCGGCGTTGGAGCGAGTCCCCTTCATCTTATCCCGAAAAAACTCCATAGCATCGATGGGGTTCATGGAACCCAGGAGTTTGCGCAAGATCCAGACTTTATTCAGCTCTTCCGCTGTGAGCAACAGCTCTTCCTTCCTGGTTCCGGAGCGGGCCATGTCTATGGCGGGGAAAATTCTCCGGTCCGCGATCTTCCGGTCGAGCACAAGCTCCATGTTGCCGGTCCCCTTGAACTCCTCGAAAATAACCTCATCCATACGGCTACCGGTCTCGATCAGGGCAGAGGCAATAATGGTCAAACTGCCGCCCTCTTCGATGTTACGCGCCGCACCGAAAAACCGCTTGGGACGGTGCAGAGCGTTGGAATCAACCCCGCCGGAAAGAATCTTGCCGCTCGGCGGCACCACCGTATTGTAAGCCCTTGCCAGACGGGTAATGCTGTCCAGCAGAATCACCACATCCTTCTTGTGCTCCACCAGC
>JAZDIS010000036.1:0-6893 GCA_043804705.1 Pseudomonadota bacterium
AGGTGGCTATCCAGTTTACCGCGACAAACGGGGCAATCCAGGACGCCATCGCTACCTATGCGCTCAGGAAACAAAAAGAACAACTCATCAGTCAGCGCTGGCTGGAACCCTGACCTTTCCGGTTCCGGCGGAACCAATCCCGCGCCAGGCGCAACATATCAACACCATAGACATTCCATGGGGAAACAGTCACCAACATGTTCACAATCATCGGCATAGCAATTGTTCTGGGGTCGGTCATCACCGGCTACGCCATGGGAAAAGGCAACTTCCACATCCTGTTCCAGCCGGCGGAGGTAATCATCATCTTCGGCGCAGCCATCGGTGGCCTGATCATTGCCTCGCCGGGCAAGGCGTTGAAAGTCATTGTCGGACACATCGGCAGCATCTTTTCCGAATCCCACATGAACAAGGCTCATTACCTGGAGCTGTTGCTGCTCATGAACGCCGTCTTCTTCAAAATCAAGAAGGAGGGGTTGGTCGCCATCGAGTCCGACATAGAAAATCACGAGAAAAGCCCTCTGTTCCAAAAATACAGCAACATCATGAAGGATCGTGAGGTGGCGGAATTCATCTGCGACACGGTCCGCACCATGCTCAGCGCCAATTACCCGGCCTACGAGCTGGACAACCTCATGGAGATAGACTTGGAAGCCAACCAGCACGAACGGTTGCTGCCCGCCCACAGCATCGCCCGGGTAGGCGACGCCCTGCCCGGCCTGGGTATTGTCGCTGCGGTTCTGGGCATTGTTATCACCATGGGCTATATCAACGAATCGGCCGAGGTTCTGGGCCACCATATCGGCGCAGCCCTGGTCGGCACCTTCTTCGGCGTTCTTGCCTGTTACGGGTTTGTCGGACCCATGGCGACCAAACTGGAACACCATGCCCAAGAGCGCGAGACCTATCTGCGGGTGATCAAAACTTCCCTGCTCGCCGCCTATTCCACCAGCTTCATGGTGCAGTTCGCCGTTGAGGCGGGCCGGCGCGCCATCCCCGGCGACGATCGCCCCTCCTTTAGCGAGACCGAGGAGGCCATCAAGAAATGGAAGACAAAAGCATAATCATCAAAAAGGTCAAAAAGGTCCAGGGCGGCGGCCACCACGGCGGCAGCTGGAAGGTGGCCTTTGCCGACTTCATGACCGGGATGATGGCTTTTTTCCTCCTCATGTGGCTGGTCAACATGACCACCAAGCCGCAAAAGGAGAAGCTCGCCCATTATTTTCAGGAATACAGCATCTTTGCCGAGGGCGGTGCAGGCGGGGCCACGGAGATGATCGCCAAGGAACAAGCCACGACCGAGGCCCAGATCACCATTACCCAAGCCCCGGCCGCCTCCGGGGCAACAACGGAAGGAGAAGGTTCCGCCGCAGGCTTGGAACGGTTCAAGGAACAGCTCCAGCAGGAGATCGAGCAACGGCTTGCCGAGCTCAAGGATCAGGTGCGCATCGAGGTGTTCGAGGGCGGGGTCAAGGTGGATATCATGGACAAGGAGGGAAACCCCATGTTCCCTCTGGGCAGCACGACCCTGACCGAAAGCGGCCAGAAAATCCTGAAGGTGCTCTGCGACAACATCAAGAACACCACAAACCGCATTGAGATCGAAGGCCACACCGATGCGGTGAGTTATGCGAAAAAAGAATTCGGCAACTGGGAGCTTTCCACCTCAAGGGCCTCCGCCGCCCGCCTTGAGGTGGAAAAAAACGGCATCCCGCCCAGCCGCCTTCTCCGGGTCTCCGGCTATGCCGCCACCGAACCGATCATCAAGGATAACCCTTTCGATCCCCGCAACCGGAGAATAAGCCTGCGTCTCTACCCGGACAAATCAGGCAAGTCTCCTGCCCAGACGCAACCTCAGGTCAAGCCGCAACCATCACAGCAGCAGGCCCCGACCCCACTCACACCGCAGTCCGTGCCCCAGGTTCAGCCGACACGGATGAAGTAATTTCGGCGGAGCTTGTTTGGCGGGCAGATCAGCAGCAGGAACCGCCGCCCGGTTTTCCCTCCACCGAGCAGCAGGCTTCGCTGCTGCGGCCGAGCATGGCATTGAATACCGCCTTGGCGCAGCCCACGCCGCTTTGCACCCAAATTGCCCCAACCGGACAATTCATCATGCAGGCCCCGCACTCCATGCAGGCGTCCTGTTCGCTGATCCGCATCTTGCCCTGCTCCAGGGCAAAAACCTCCTGCGGGCAGACGGTCAGGCACATGCCGCAGCCGATGCAGGCCTCTTCCTCAAACCGCAGGGTGGTAACCCCCTTGAGATATAATCCCCTTCCCTTTCCCTTCATTGCAGCCTCCTTGCCCAGACCAGCAGAAGCAGCCCGCATAGTGCCGCCGCAACCTGAAATGGCACGGCGATACGCATCTCCTTTTTTACCCCGGAAAGCGAGGTGTAGGTCGAGGCCCCGGTAAATTCCAGACCGAAAAAAGAAGCAATGGCCGGGATGAGGAATAGCCAGGCCAAACCGGTGAGGCCGTTGTTCGAGGCTTCTGAGCGGAAGAAAAAGACCGACAGGAATGCCAGGGCGGCCATGAGACCCGCAATTCCCCCCTTCAGGGAAAAGGCACGGCCAGGCAACACCGGCAACAGCAAGGGGGTCAACACCGTTCCGGCAACGATTCCGCTCCCCAGACCGGCCATTGTCCAACCGCCATGCTCCCGCACATTTTCCCAGAATGAAGCCTGCCCAAACAGGCCGCTCACTCCAGACAACACAACGGCAAGAGGCAGCGCCCATTTACAGGCGATGACGAATTCCACCGGAATCAGCGCCGCCCGTTCGGACAGTGAAAAGGTTTTGCGCCGCATCGCCGTGGTGGCTTGCATCCCACCTGCGAGAAACTCCGGAAGATCACGGGCCATGACCGGGCCGTACACCACGGCAAACCCGCTTTGCCGCTTCACCGCATGCGCGGTAATGCCCGGCGCGCCGAGCTGGGGAACGATGAGCCTGCGATGCCGGACCACCTGGGCAAGCCGGCTCGCTGCCACCTGGGCACAGAGCACGGCAGTGCCAAAGGTTCCTTTGCCCGCCGCACACCAGACATTGATCCCGTTGGTGTCAAGAACCAGAACCCAGGCATCCAGTCCGGCCAAGGCAATGCGCAGATGGTCGAAGCTCAATTTGTAATTGGCCGTGACGAGCACGGGCGAATCTCCTTGGGGGGCGCCAACTCCGTACAGCCCCGGCTCGACGGTATATCGCATCCGCCCCAAACCCAGACGCACCCGGAGCGCGCCCCAGCGATCCCGCCAGGCAAGCGAAGTGCCGATCCGCGGCACCGGACCCGCCGGAGTCTCAAGCACTCCTGCCACAAAGGCTTGCCCGGCGATGGCCACTCCTGCCCGAGGAGGGATCTTCGGGCCTCAGCAGCTTTGCTGACCACCTGGCAAAACGCTTTCATTCCGTACCATCTGCCATGCTCCTTATTTTTTATGAACATATTCCTCTAACCTAGCCCTCAAGCTACTCACTCGTCAAGCCTGTTCGAGCTGTCTTCGGGTCGCCGGTTATGCTGCGGCCAACCAAGTTCCCCAACCCAGGCCGGAAAATCACTTGACATGAACCAGTGCCCCCTATAATGTGAATAAGCATTCACATCAAGGAGACGTTGTGCCACCCAAAAAAAGCACCCATATCCGCCGGGAAGAGATTGTCCAGGCCGCCCTTCAAGTCATCGGCGAAAAAGGCGTGCACGCCCTCACCATCACCGAGATCGCCGGCCGGGCCGGGATGAGCGATGCCAATATCTACCGCCATTTCAAGGGCAAACAGGAGATTCTCGGAGCGCTGGGCGATTTCATCAGCGAGGCGGTGATGGGCAATGCCGCAGGCATTGCGGCGGGGAAAGGAACAGCCCTGGAAAAACTCGAAGTCATTTTCCGTTCGCACGCTGCCCTGATTGCCGCAAACCCCGGTCTGCCCCGATTCATGTTTTCCGAAGAGATTCACCTCGGAGACCCGCATCTGGCCAAAACCATAGCCGGCAAGATGGGGGGGTATATCGAAACCCTCAGCAACCTCATGGCCGCGGGAATCAAAACCGGGGAGCTGAGGTCTCTTTCCCCGAGGGAAACAGCCATCACCCTGCTTGGCATGATCCAGTTCACCGCCCTGCGCTGGTCCATCACCCGTGGCGCTTTCAGCCTGGATGCCGAGGCCGGGCGGCTGTGGAATAATTTCCTGCGGCTTATTCAAGCGGCCTCTTCCCCTGCGCCGGCAGAAATCAACCCCATGGGCTCCGTATGAAAAAAACGATTCTGCTATTAATGCTTTCCGTCTTTCTCTGCGGCCCGGCCAAGGCGGCGGAACCGCTTACCCTGGCGGAGGCCCTGACGATTGCCGGCAAAAATCATCCCCAGATCGAAGAAGCGGCGGCAAACCTCTCGGTCACCGAGGCCAGACTCGGCCAGGCCAAGGCCAATTACTGGCCCCAGATCAATCTCGCCGCCGACTGGAACAAGGGCGACACCTTTCTCACCGCCCTTGGCGCTATCAAGGAAACCGAGGTTTCCACCACCTCGGTGGTGGTCCGGCAGAACCTCTATGATTTTGGCCGCACCGCCGGGGCAACCGCCGCGGCACGCGGAGCCAAGGCCGCGGCAGCGGAAGGGCTGGCGGTCAGCCGTCAGGATGTGGCCTTCCGGGTCAAGGCTGCCTGGTATCTCGTCCTGGCCGCGGAAAGGCAGGTGGAGGCCGGCCAAAAAACCGTGGCGGCCCGAGAAGGGTTGGCCCGCCAAGCCGGGGAATTTTTCCGGCACGGAATCCGCTCCAAGGTGGAGGTGGCCAGAACCGAAGCCTCCCTGTTTGCGGGCAAAAGCCTGCTGATCCGAGCCGAAAACAACCGGGACCTTGCCCGTCTGGAACTGGCCAACGCCATGGGGCTGAACTCTCTTGGGGACCGGCCCCTGGCCGAACCGGAAGCAAGCGCGGACCCCGCGCCGGAAGATCTGGCCAGCCTGCGGGAGGAGGGGTTGCGCAGCAGAGGCGAACTCAAGCGGCTTTTCTCTCTCAAGGATGCGGCCACCGGCACCCGCCGTTTTGCCCGCAGCGGCTATCTTCCTACTCTTTCAGGCACGGCAAGCTATGGCGAAGCCGCGGAAAGCATGCTTCCGGAAGGCCAGGTCTGGGCTCTGGGGGTCAATCTCACCCTGCCGGTTTTTTCCGGCTTCGCCACCCGGGAACAGGTGCGGGAGGCCGATGCAGTCATCCAGGGGCTGGAGGCCCAGCACAGAAGTCTGCGGATGCAGGTCGCCAAGGAGGTGGAATCCGCCTGGCTTGGGATCACCGAAGCCCAGGCCCGCCTTGCGGCAAACAATAAAGAGGCAGTCGCGGCCCAGGAAAGCCAGCGCTTGGCCATGGAGCGCTACCGGGAGGGATTGGGAACAATGATCGAAGCCATTGATGCCCAGGCCCAGGCCTTGAATGCGGAAACCGCCCGGATTCAAGCGGGATACGACCAAAAAATTGCCTGGGCAAGGTTGGACCGCGCTCTGGGCAGACAATAAAGCCGGAATTGGGAGAAAAATGATGCGAGCTCCATTGAAGCTGAAAATACAGAAAAAACATCTCCTGACCCTGGCCGGCATCCTGGCCATCGGCCTTGTCCTGCGGCTCACTGTTTTCGGCCCAGCCAAGGTGCAGGTGGTGCATCTTGGCAAACGGGATCTGGTAGCGCAGGTCTATGGCAACGGCACGGTGGAAGCCAAGGTGGTGGTCAACATCGCCAGCAAGATTACCGGCCGGATCGCCGAGGTCACCGCGGATCAAGGGGATCTGGTCAAGCGCGGGCAGGTGCTGGCAAAACTGGACGCCACCGAGTTGCAGGCGCAGTCCCTACAGGCTGGGGCCACTGCGGCGAAAGCCGGGGCTGCGGTGGCCCTGGAGCAGGCCAATCTGCAAAAGGCCCAGGCCAGCCTGCTGCTTGCCGAAAAAAACAGCAAGCGTTTCAGCGCCCTGGCCGCCAAGGACCTGGTTTCCACCCAGGAGGCGGAGCAGTATGAAACCGGTTTCCTGGTCGCCGGACAAGAGGCGGCCCGCGCCGCTGCCGCCCTGAACTCCGCCGGCCGGGAAAGGTCCGCCGCGACAGCCGCCATGGCCGCCAGCCGCTCGCGTCTGGACGATACCCTGATACTGGCGCCGGAGGACGGGATCATCATCCGGCGGGAGCTGGAACCCGGAACCACGGTGACCGCCGGGCTGCCGATCTTCCTGCTGGCCAACCCCCAAACCGTCTGGGTCAAGGCCAACGTGGACGAGTCGCAACTCAAAGGGATGGCGCCCGGACAACCGGCAACCATCAGCCTGCGTTCCGCGCCGGGCGTAAAATTTCCCGGCCAAGTGGCCCGCCTCGCCTGGGAAAGCGACCGGGTCACCGAGGAGCTTGAGGTGGACGTGGCCTTCACTCCGCCCCTTAAAGATTTTCACCTCGGTGAACAGGCGGAGGTGCTGATCGCGACCGAGTCCAGACAAGGAGCGATGTCCCTGCCGAAAACCGCGCTGCCGACCAAGGGAAAACTGCGCGGCGTCTGGGTGGTTGAAAAGAGCCGCCTCCGCTTTCAGGAGGTGTCCACCGGCATTGAGGACGACCACTTCGTCGAGATCACCCGCGGACTTGCCGGAAACGAGGCCATCGCCCTTGCCGCTTCCGAGCGGCTGGCGAAATTCAGCAACGGCCAGAAGATACGGGTGGGTAAATGAATCTGGCCCTCCGCGACATCCGCCACCACCGGAGCCGCTTCATCCAAACCTGCCTCGGCATCGGCATGCTGCTCGGGGTGGTGATGAGCATGAGCGGCATCTACCGGGGACTGTTCGCCGATGCCACCGCCATCCTGACTACCACTGCGGCGGACATCTGGGTGGTGCAGCAGGACACCAGCGGCCCCT
>JAZDIS010000037.1:0-2234 GCA_043804705.1 Pseudomonadota bacterium
CGCGATTCGCCAAGGTCCTGGGCAGCGCGGTGAACCCGGTGCTGCGCGAAGGGAACTCCGACCGGCGGGCCGCTGCCTCGGTAAAACGCTTTGGCCAGAAAAACCCGCACCGGATGATGAAACCGTGGCCCGCCGCTTCCAAAACCAGGGTCGCGCATATGACCGGCGGAGATTTCTACGGCAGCGAAAAGTCGCTGACCATCACCAAGGCGGGCGAGGTGCGGATCGAGTTTGCCGGCGACGATGGCGCCACCGCAGTGCTTAAAGCGAAGATGCCGTTGCTGGAGGGCGAGATTCTTGACGCCTCGGTCATGCATGTTGCCGGCCTGCGGAAATTCTATGCCCGGCAGATCGAGGCGGCCAAGAATGAAGGGGTGTTGCTCTCGCTGCACCTCAAGGCGACCATGATGAAGGTTTCGGACCCGGTCATGTTCGGCCACTGCGTCTCTGTTTTTTATAAGGATGTTTTTGCCAAACACGCCGCGCTCATCAAGGAGCTGGGAGTCAATGCCAACAACGGCCTGGGGGATCTCTACGCCAAGATCCGGACCCTGCCGGAGGCGGAGCGGGCAGCGATCGAGGCAGACATCCAGGCGGCCTATAAGAAAAACTGCGCACTGGCCATGGTGGATTCCAGCAAGGGGATCACCAACCTGCATGTTCCCAATAACGTGATTGTCGATGCCTCCATGCCGGTGGTTATCCGGGACGGAGGCCGAATGTGGGGGGCTGACGACCAACTGCACGACACCATCGCCATGGTGCCGGATCGCTGTTATGCCACGATCTACCAGGAGGTTGTTGAAGATTGCCAAAGGCATGGCGCCTTTGACCCCGCCACCATGGGAAGCGTTGCCAATGTCGGATTGATGGCGCAAAAGGCCGAGGAGTATGGTTCCCACGACAAGACCTTTCTGGCGCCGGGCAAGGGAACGATCCGCATGGTGGATGTCGCATCCGGCGAGATTCTCCTTGCCCAACAAGTGGAAGCGGGCGACATCTTCAGGGGCTGCCAGACCAAGGATGCGCCGATCCGGGATTGGGTCAAGCTTGCGGTGGGGCGCGCCAGGGCCACCGGTACTCCGGCGATCTTCTGGCTGGATGCAAACCGGGCCCACGATGCCGAGCTTATCGCCAAGGTGAAGGCATATCTGCCGGACCACGACACCAGCGGCCTGGATATCCGGATCCGGCAGCCGGAGGAGGCGATGCGCTTTTCGCTGGAAAGAATCAGAAGGGGCGAGGACACCATCTCCGTAACCGGCAACGTATTGCGCGACTATCTCACCGATCTCTTCCCCATCCTGGAGCTGGGCACCAGCGCCAAGATGCTCTCCATCGTCCCCCTGATGAACGGGGGCGGGATGTTTGAGACCGGGGCGGGCGGGTCGGCGCCCAAGCATGTGGAGCAATTCTTGCGGGAAGGCCATCTGCGCTGGGATTCCCTGGGGGAATTCTGCGCCCTGGTGCCCTCCTTCGAGCATATCTACGCCACCTTTAAAAACGAAAAGGCGCTGCTGTTTGCGGAGACGCTGGATGAGGCCATCGGCAAGTTTCTGGAAAACGAGAAGTCCCCATCCCGGAAGGTGGGAGAGCGGGATACCCGGGGCAGCCATTTTTACCTGGCCCTCTATTGGGCGCAGGCGCTGGCCGGGCAGAGCAAGGATCAAGAGGTGCAGGCCCGGTTTGCCAAGGTGGCGCAGGCGCTTGGCGACAACGAGGCAACGATTGTCGCCGAACTGAACAGCGTCCAGGGGGGCCCGGTTGATCTCGGCGGCTATTACCGCCCGGATCGGGCAAAGGCCACGCAGGCCATGCGCCCCAGTGCAACCTTTAATGGAATTGTGGATGCCATCTGAAGTATAAGAAAAGGAGAAAATCTCGTTTTTGGGCGGAATGTTGAGGCGAGGATCTCAGGATAAGGGCTTTTTGCAACGAGGCATAAGGGAGGAAGCACCATGAAAAAGATTGTGCTGTTGCTGGTAAGCGGCCTGTTCTTTCTCGGCGCGGGGTCGGCCTTGGCCAATAAATCCGCTGTCCGGCTGGAAGCCCCGGCCAGTGGCGGGCAAGGGGAGAAGATCACACTCACCCTCGTTGCCACGCACAGCGCCAACAATTTTTTTCATCACACCAAAATGGTCTCTCTCACTGTCAATGGCCGGGAAGCGGCCCGCTGGGAATTCAGCGGGACCAATCTTCCTGAGGCGGCCGAGTTCCGCCGCACCTTTGAGTAC
>JAZDIS010000038.1:0-11333 GCA_043804705.1 Pseudomonadota bacterium
AATGCGGCAAGCCCATGGTCTTTAAAAACGGGCGCTATGGCAAATTTCTGGCCTGTTCCGGCTATCCGGCTTGTAAAAACATCCGCGCCACCACCACCGGGGTTCCCTGTCCGGAGGAGGGGTGTTCCGGAGAACTCATCCAGAAGATATCCAAGCGCGGCAAGATCTTTTACAGCTGTAACCGCTATCCAAAATGTACTTTTGCCCTGTGGGACAGGCCGGTCAATGAACCGTGTCCGCAGTGCGGATCTGCCTATCTTCTCGAGCGGGAGACGAAAAAAAACGGTCTGCAGTTGCATTGTCCGAACAAGGAATGCGGGTATGCAAAAAAGATCGGAGAGGAAGAATAACAGAAAGTTACAGCTTTCCTTGGATCAAGTAGGCGGTGTAGCCGACAATCTCATAGAGCATCCCGTAGGTATCCTCCAAGCCGTCACCTGAAGGAACGAAACTCTCCCGGGTTATGGGACTGTTTCTCCTCGAAACCGAGAGCAGGGCCGGGTTCAAGCCCTGTTTACGAAAGAGCGCTGCCGCCCGCCTCATATGATTGGCAGAGGTAATAAGCAGAATGCTCCTGACACCCTTGCTTTCGCAGTATGCCTTGACGCTTTTTGCCTCGGCCAGGGTATTGCGGACCTTGCCATGAACCGCGATCTTTCCTGCATCAATCCCCTGCCTTTCCAAAAGATCAAGGAGAATTTTGGTCTCGTTCACCCCCTTAATACTCACATCGCTGAGAAGCAAGGTGTCGGCCAGACCGCTTTTTACCGCCGCAGCTCCCATAAGGATCCGCGCTGAACTCTTCCCCAACTGCTGGTAACCGGATAGATATCGGAATATCTCTTCTTCATTCTCCTCCGCATGTCTCACATACCATTTATAATCAACCATTCCCCCCAGCACCACGGCAGCATCATACCTGCCCTGCCGATTCACCGTATCCGCCACCCACCATCTGTCCATGACAATCTGTGCAGTAAAGGGGATACTGACGCCATAGAGGTAGAGCAGAAGCAGTAGCAGGCCAAAGCGTGTCCGCTCCTTCTTGAGCAGCAGGATCAGACCGATAAAAAATGCAGGGAAGAGCGGATTGAGAAAAAACCGGGCCACATCCTGGGCGGTATAAAAAGGCATAGCAACCCTCTTTGAGCATCATCAGAGAAAGCCGTTGTAACGAAGCAAAGTCATTCTGTCCGGCAAAAACGGCAGCGACGAAGCAGGGTTAGCGACAATGGACAGAAATATATAATTCTTTAGTAACAGCCCCTAAACAGGCGAAATGCACCTGCCTAATCCGGATTAGATATACCTGCAAAATTGCCCCATTGCCACCGGCAACAATAAAGCTGCTTGCCAAAAAGGCCGATAAAGAAATAAGGTAGGTTATACTTAGCGTAAAGACCCCAGGAGGCACCCCCATGATTTCCGGCATCCATTCGGCACTTTCCGGCCTGACCGCGATCCAGAAAAAGATTGAATCAAACGCCAATAATGTGGCCAACGTCAATACGGATGGCTACAAAAGAACGCGGGTTACCCTGCACGCACAGGAACCACATGGCATAGAGGCGGTGGTGCAACAGAGCCAAACGCCAGGGCCGATGGTGTATGAACAAACATCCGCGGGGGAAACCCCGGTTGAAAAATCCAACGTAGAGCTGGGAGAAGAGCTGCCCAGCATGATGTTAAGCCGCCGCTTTTTTCAGGCCAACCTGAAAACCGTGCAGGTTCAGAATGAAATGCTTGGAAATCTGCTGGATATCAAGAGCTGAAATCGCCTTCCTGCCGCCAGGTTATCCTGCCTTCCAGGATAGTCAACACTGCCTTTCCCTGCAATTCCCAGCCAAGAAACGGAGAATTCTTGCTCCTGGAAAGAATGCTCTCCTCGGTAAAAACAAACCTCTTCTCCGGATCAATCACCGCGATATCCGCAGGCGCACCCACGGAAAGCGTCCCGCCTGGCACTCCGAGAATCCTTGCCGGATTCACCGAAAGCAGCTCCACCATCCTCCTGGCATCAAGCTGATTTTCCCGCACAAGCCGCAGGGTTAACGGCACTGCGGTTTCCAGGCCGATTATGCCGTTGGCCGCCAGATCAAATTCCGCATACTTGTCAAGCTCGCCATGCGGCGCATGATCCGTGGCAATGGCGTCAAGGGTTCCGTCCCGCAAAGCCTCCCTGACTGCGGCGACATCCGCCTCGGTTCGCAGGGGAGGATTCATTTTCGCCAGGGTGTTATAGCCATCCACCGCCATCTCGGTGAGGGTAAAATAATGCGGCGCTGTTTCCGCAGTCACAGACACCCCTTTCTCCTTGGCCCTCCGAATCAGAGCCAGCGACTCCCTCGTGCTGACGTGGGCGATATGGATGGGCCGCCTTGTAAACTCAGCCAGGGCCAGATCGCGATACACCATGATTTCTTCGGCCACGTGAGGAATTCCCCGCAGGCCGAGCCGGGTGGCCAACGCCCCATCGTTCATCGCGCCCCCGTGACTGAGCGTCATTTCCTCTGCGTGGGAAATAACCAGCAAATCATGGTTGCCAGCATACTCGAGGGCGCGGCGCATGAGCTGACTGTTGCCCACCGGCAACCCATCATCGGTTACGGCAACCGCGCCAGCCTGACGCAGTTCACCATACTCCGCAAGATGCTCCCCTGTGCTGCCGCAACTGATGGCCCCCACCGGGTAGACTCTTGCAAAACCGGCAGCCGCTGCCTTTGCGAGAATGAACAGGGTCACGGCCTGATTGTCATTGACCGGTTTGGTGTTCGGCATGGCCGCCACGGCGGTAAACCCTCCGGCTGCAGCGGCGCGGGTTCCCGTTTCGATGGTTTCCTTGTACTCCTGGCCTGGTTCACGCAGATGCACATGCATGTCGATCAAACCCGGCACCACCCACTTGCCCGCCAGGTCATACACGCTGCTCCCCTCTGCCGGCTCGGGAAAAGAGCCCGGCTGGGCAACCGCGTTTATTCTGCCATCGACGATCAACACATCAAGGATCTGATCAATGCCGTTCACCGGATCAATCACGCGCCCATTCTTTAATAGAATACATCCGGGCATGCTAATCGCCTCCCATTATCAAATAAAGCAACGCCATCCGCACCGCCACCCCGTTGGTAACCTGCTCCAGAATCACTGAACGGCGGCCATCGGCAAGCTTGGGGTCAAGCTCAACCCCCCGGTTTATCGGGCCGGGGTGCATAATGATCGCCTCTGACTTGGCTGCGTCCGCCACTTTTTGCGAAACGCCAAAAAAATTCGCATATTCCCGCAGGGACGGGAACAATGGGTCCTGCTGCCGTTCTTTCTGAATCCGCAGAGCCATGATCACATCGGCCCCATCAACAGCCTCCAACACGGTCCGGCTGACTTGGGCGCCCAGCTCCTCGATACCGGGGGGGATCAGGGTCGCCGGACCGCTCACGGTGACCGATGCCCCCATTTTGGAAAATCCGATGATATTGGAATGCGCCACCCGGCTGTGGGCGATATCTCCAATAATGGCAATTTTCAGACCCGCAATCTTTCCCTTGGCTTCCCGGACCGTCATCAGATCGAGAAGAGCCTGGCTTGGATGCTCGTGGGTTCCATCCCCGGCGTTGATCACGGAGGCGTTGATATGATCGGCCAAGAGCCGAGCCGAGCCAGAACGGGGATGCCGGAGGATGATGCAGTCCGGATTCATGGCGGCAAGATTCCGCGCGGTGTCAATGAGGGTTTCCCCCTTCACCGTGCTGCTCCCCGAGTTGGAGATGTTAAAGGTGTCCGCGCTCATGCGCTTTGCGGCAACCTCAAAAGAAAGACGGGTCCGGGTGCTTGGCTCAAAGAAAAAATTGATAATGGTTTTGCCGCGGAGGGTCGGGACTTTTTTTATGGATCGGGAAGAGATTTCCTTAAACGATTCTGCGGTCTGCAAAATGGCCTGAATATCTTCCGCCGAAAAATCTGCAAGCCCAAGGACATGTTTGTGGCTGAATCGGTACTCGGGATCCATACGATTCTTTCCGTAAAAATATCAGCGCGACAGGAGGCCGTACCGCGCCAAAAAATGATGGCCTTGTAAAAAAGGGGGGAAAGGCCAAGGGCCTCAACACACAATAAAAGAGTACCACGCAGTAGCTACGTTGTAATTGCGGTTTTTTTTGCGATTGCAACAACATTACCAAGAACAACGCAACATCGATTCAGAATAGAAAAAATGGAAGCCTTTGGTCCAGAACTTTTTGGGGAGCCGTCACGAAATAGCCATTACCTTTTTGGCCATTTCCATTACGTCTCCTTATGCCCGGCCACGACATATCAATGTGCCGGTTATTTTTCGAACAACGGTTTAAGGGATTATATGAAGAAGTCGCTTCCAGCGCACCGTCAAATTTTCACTGTCCCATGACCAGTACAACATGAAGGCCTTGCCCCGGATGGCCTTGAGATCAACAAATCCCCAGAACCGGCTGTCGTGGCTGTTGTCCCGATTATCTCCCATGACAAAGACAGAACCGGGCGGCACGGTTATCGGCCCCATATTGTCTCTGGGCGAAGGAAAAACCTCTGTGTCCAGATTCACGGCGTTTGGCTCGACAAAGGGTTCTCCGTTGACAAATACTTTTTTGCGCACAATTTCAATTCGGTCCCCGGCAACCCCAACGACCCGCTTGATAAAATCCTGGGAAGGGTTTTCCGGATACTTAAAGACAATGACATCATGCCGTTTGGGATCACCCACGGCGATCCACGTGGCCCCGCTCAGTGGATTTTTCACGCCATAACCAAATTTGCTGACCAGAAGCTGATCGCCAACCAGCAAGGTGGGTTCCATGGATTTGGAGGGAATCTTGAAAGCCTGCACCACAAAAGTTCTGATAAAAAATGCAAGCAGCAAGGCAATAATGATTGCCTCGGCATATTCACGCACCACAGATTTTTCCCCGGCCTTGCCAAGAATTTTCTTCAACACGTTTGACCCTCGCTTCGCAATCTATTCATCCTGGCAAGACAAAAGCCATCCAGCGGCATGTCCGTCACCCGGAAAAGGTGGCCACAAAATAAGCGAAGACCGAAATAAATACAAGGGGCGGAATGCATCTGTTCAAGAAAGACCCTGGATCCAGGCCCTTAATAATCCCGAGTTATTCCCACAGGTACGAACCACATGTAGTGGCAGCAACTTATGGAAAATACAACATATCGGTATGGTTACGTTTTCTCACCCAATCACTTCTCTCCTCCACCTTCAAAAATTTAATTTTTATGAGAAAAATCCACAGCCTATCGCTTATTTTATTCTTGACACCATGTTTCTTTTGTGTCTCTAATGCAATAAAATAGATAAAATTATAATCACCAAGCGCAGTTAGAAAGTATTCCGCACGGCAACCGATAGCCGGTCTGCGGATGTGAACCGCCTGAAAATCTTGGTCACGGGGAGCTCATGGGCAAATCCGGTTTCAAAAAATTACAATTGCCATCCCTGCATCTCCCTTTTCTCAAGCGGCAAACACTCTCCATCGGTCTTGATATCGGCTCCCATGCCGTGAAGATCTGTGAATTGGCGCAAACCAGCAACGGTTATCAGCTCGTGGCTCTGGGCAGCGCCCTGCTCCCCCCCGATTCTCTTGAGGACGGCGCCTTGCAGGATCCGGAGGCCGTGGGAAAGGTCATCACTTCTCTGGTCAGCAATCTGAAAATCAAGAATAAAAAAGTCGCCATCTCCATTTCAGGATACTCTGTCATCGTCAAAAAAATAAATCTGGCCGTAATGACCGAAGAGGAACTTGAAAAGCATATCGAATCCGAGGCGGAACAGTATATCCCCTTCGACATTGAAGACGTCTACCTGGATTTCCAGGACTTGAAAACCAACACCACAGCCGAAGACCGCACGGATGTCATGCTGGTTGCGGCCAAACGGGATGTCGTGGACGGATATCTCAACATGTTGCGCTCCGTAGGCCTCCAGCCGGTTGTTGTTGACGTGGATGCCTTTGCCCTGGAAAACGCTTTTGAGGCAAATTTCAGCCTGATGGACAATGTCGCCTTGGTCGATATAGGCGCCTCTAAAATGAACATCAATATCATTTCCCATGGCTCTTCAATTCTGGCCCGAGACGTTGTCCTTGGCAGTCGGCAGTTAACCGAGCAGATAGAAAATCTTTTGGGGGTCAGTTTTGAAGAGGCAGAAGCCTTGAAAACTGGGGAAGCTGTCTCTCAAGAAAAGCGGGAGGAGCTTGAAACACTTTTTGCGAACACCTGTAATCAGTGGGCAACAGAAATAAAACGGGCCATCGATTTTTATTATTCCAATCATCCTGACGAAAAGATTTCAAAAATTGTCCTGAGCGGTGGTGGCGCAAAAATACATGGGCTTACCGATTTTTTTGCAAAAGAGACCGATATCCCCGTGGAAATTTTCAACCCTTTCAAGCAAACGGCGGTGGATAGCAGAACCATTGATCCAGCCTACCTGAAAAGCATTGCTCCGGAAATGACCCTTGCTGCTGGTCTGGCAACAAGGCCGGTGGAGGTCTAAGCGCCATGATCCGCATCAACCTCCTGCCGATCAGGCAGCTGAAAAAAAGAGCGCGTCTGAAGACCGAACTTATGGGGTTTTCCGCCGTCCTTGTTCTGGTGTTGCTCTTCCTTGTTGCCGGCTGGTTTGCCTTAGCCGGAAAGATTGCCAACCTGCAGGATGCGATGATTGCGCTTGAGCAAAAAAAGCAGTCATACCAGCCAGTCATAAAACAAATTGAGACCCTGAAAAAAGAGAAACAGATGGTGGAGCAGAAGCTGGAGTCCATAAAAAAACTCCAGGCCAACTCCCAGGTTACGGTGCGCGTCCTTGACGAGGTGGCCTCACGCACCCCGACGACCCGCATGTGGCTCAACTCCCTGCAACAGTCCGCCGGACGCCTACAGATGCAGGGCATTGCCTTGGACAACGAAACCATTGCCCAGTATATGCAGCAACTGGAAGCCTCTGAGTATTTTGAAAAAACGGAACTGACAAGCTCTGCGCAAACCGACGTTGCCAAGCAGAAGCTGAAATCTTTTTCTCTCACAATAACTGTTATCGCACCGAACAGTTAACTTCTTGGACGGGAAAAGCAATGGCGCTTGACATAATAAAAATCCAGGCAGGCTTTGAGAAATTTCTCGACAGCAAGGTAAGCCTGCTTGACATGAAACAAAAAATGCTGATTGCCGCCGCGGCCTGCATCCTGCCATGCGTGGCCTTCTTTTTTCTTGCCTATTCCCCGAAAGCCAACGAAATAAAAGCCCTTGAAACAAAAAAGGCTGAGATCGAAGAGGAAATTCGGAAAGTAGAAGCAATCGCCAACGACCTTGACAAGCACAAGGCGGAAATGGCGGAAGTTCAACGCCAGTTTGCCGAGGCATCCCTTTTGCTGCCCGATCAAAAAGAAATTCCCTCGCTCCTGTCCACTATTTCCGGACAAGCAACCTCCTCGGGCCTGGATGTTCTGTCCTTCAAGCCGCTTGCGGAGACACCACAACAATTCTACGCGGAAATTCCAGTGGATATTGCGGTGCAGGGGTCATACCATAATGTGGGCGTTTTTCTTGACAAGATCAGCAAGCTCCCCCGTGTTGTCTCCGTGAACAACATCAAGATGGATTCCCCCAAGCAGATAGGCGGAGAAATGATTCTCAATTCAACATTTCAACTTGTCACCTACCGCTTTCTCGATCCTGCTGAAATTGCGGCCAACGCAAATGCGGTAAAAGGGAAAAAATAACAGGTGAGCACCACGAAATTAAAGGGTTACAGCGCGATACCCGTTGCCTTCGGCGAGAACTACTCATCATGATGACCTGCGTGTCCGCAAAAAATAATTTCCTCGCGGTTGCTTTTTTTGCCAGCGTGTACTGTGTGATCGCAGGGGGTGTTGCTTCTGCTCAGCCAGAACCGGTCACGCCAAGCACCGCCAATCCAGCCCACTCGCTGGAAACAACCCTTGCCGGCGGGCAACCGCCACCTTTCATGTATAATCGCGAAAGACCTGATCCTTTTTTCCCGTTTCTTACCCAGGAAATCATGAAAGCCGAGGCCAAAGCCAAGGCCGAACTCACGGGCACACAAAAATTTGAACCAGCCCAGTTAACCTTGGTCGCCATCGTTTCAAGCAAGCGCGGATTGCTGGCCATGGTCCAAGATTCCTCCGGCATTGGCTATGTGCTCCGCAACGGTACAAAAATTGGGGAAACAGGAGAAGTTATCCAAATAGCCCCAGACAAAGTAATCATTGAGCAATCACTCAAAAATGTGACCGGTGACCGAACATCCCGCAAAATTGAAATGATCTTAAGCAAAGAGGGAGAAAAATAATGACACCCCTTATTGTTACCCGCCTGAAATGTATCTCTGCCGGGCTGATGATATTCTGTTTTCTTGTTACGGGGACAACTTTTGCCCAAAAAAACGCCCCCCAGGCAAAAACGGCCTATACAATATCAGGCATTACCCTTGACCAGACCGCCGATGGCTTGCAGCTGGTTGTCCAAGGGCGCACACCACCCACCTACACGATGTACGAGCTCTTCGATCCCCTGCGGATCGTACTGGACATTGCCGATGCCAGACTCGTTGACTCAGCGGTAATACCGGTAAATCTGCCATATGGGCCGGTGCAGGAGATTAAAAATATCGCCTTGACCGATCAGGATTCTGCCATAGCCCGGCTGGAGATCTACCTCTCCGACGACCCGGCCTATACCATCGAAAGAAAGGGGAACAATATTGTCGTCAATTTTGCAAAGACCATACCCCTGCCCGCCGAAATCGCACAGACAACAACCGAAACGGAACAACAAGCCGCAACCATTACCAGCCCGCGGACTCATCCGGCCTCAATGCTCCGGGACATTGAAATTGACACCACCAACCCGAACGAGACCCGCGTCTTTATCAAAACGGACGGACCCATCATCGATTTCCAGAAAGCCCATCTCGTTAAAAGCGGTGGCCGTCCGGCCAGGATGTATATTGATATCAGCAACGTTACGCTTCCAGGAAAGATGCTGCAACACACCGTTGGAACGGCCTTGGCTAAACTTCGCGCGGCCCAGCGTAATGCAGCGGTCCGCATCGTTTTTGATTCCGGGCTTAAGGATCTGTTCACCTATGAGGTGGAAAACAGGCCCGACGGCTTGCTGGTAAAAATCGCCGAACCATCTGCCTCTGTTGCCCCGCCCGTCGTGGCAGGCCTCCTCATCAAACACGATGCGCCACAAAAAACCGCCATCCCGCAACAGCAGGACGCCCAAATACTTCCCTCACCGCCCGGGCCTGCTCCTTCTCTGGCGCAAGAGACTACACTGCCCGAGACAATCGCTCCCCGGGAGCTGATTATCCCCAAGTTCACCAGTGCACAGGTAAAACCAAAAACCGTTGCAAGCAAACCTTCCCAGACACCCAACAAGGCACCCGCTCCTGCCCCTGCTCCTGCCCAGAAGGTTTCAGAAAAAACCAACAAAGCGGACTCCTTTGCGTTCGCAGGATATGAAGAACAAAAAATCACCGTGGACTTCTTTAAAATTGACCTCCACAATGTGTTCAGACTGTTCGGTGACATAAGCGGCCAAAATATTGTTGTTGACGAAGGAGTCAACGGCACACTCACTCTTGCGCTTAACGATATTCCTTGGGACTTTGCCTTGGACATTATTCTCAACCTCAAGGAACTGCAGAAAGAGGAACGGTTCAACACCATCGTCATCTCGCAAAAATCCAAACAGTTCCAATGGCCTAAAGGTGCCACGGAAGCAATTGCCGTCACGGGTGGCGAAAAAATTGAAGCTATTTCCGTAAAACAGCGCCTGGAAACACCCAAAGGGATTGTCGAAGCGAAAACCCTCATCCTGCAAGCTACTGCCGCTGAAAAAAACGGCCAGCCCGGAAAGGCCTTGTCTCTCTACGAAGCCGCTTTCAGCAACTGGCCGGAAAATGCCGAACTTGCAAGCCGCATCGCCTGGCTCTGCCTTACCCAGTTGGGGATGAATGCCAAGGCCGTGCACTATGCCAAGGCAACGCTGACTCTTGAGCCGGCCAACGCAGGGGCCGCCCTGCAGGCTGCCATCGGCTCGGCCAATATGAAAAAAACAGAAGCGGCCAAGGCATACTTTGACTTGGCAATCAGCGGGGATGCGCCGGCCAGCGAAGCCCTGATCAGCTATGCCTCCTTTGCCGAAGAGTACCAGAGTTACAATGGCGCCCTGGCCCTGCTTGCCAGACATGAAGCCCTGTTCGGCGACACCCTGGACACCCTGGTGGCCAAAGCCCGTATTCTAGACAAACTTGGTCATTCCGCTCAAGCCGTTGCGGCATACGATGCTGTTCTGCTTTCCGGTTACACGGTGCCGGAAGATTTACAGCAATTCATCAAAGGAAGAATTGCCGCGGCTAATTAACATACAGGTTGAGGCGTTTTCGGTTTTTACCTGAAATTTTTTTCACCTCAAAAAAGTATAAAGACTGCCATCATGAAAAAGAAAACTCGAAACGTAGTGAGCTTATTTGTCTGTGCAGCGATCTGCCTGCTGCTCAATGCCGCCTGCGCCCCTGCCGCCAAAACAGAGACAGGGCAAGACTCCCTTGCGGCTAGGGCTTCGACGCCGGACAAACAGACTAAGGCTCTGGAAACCGGTCAGTTGCCGATTCGCTTCCAGAAACCGGCTTACATGCTGGAAGAGAGTTCGGGCCAAAATATTGGGGCGATGGGTGTCGAAGGCATTACAATTCCGGTTGGCGCCGATATTTCTTCCAATACCGGACCAGTGTCCCTGCGCGACATCATGAAACGGCTGGCCGCCTTAAAGAGCATGAACATCAGCTGGGCAAGCGATGTTGACCAGATGGCCGTGGTGGATGTGGATATCCGGGCGGAGGATGATTTTTTCAAATCACTGGACAATATCCTCAGGCAAAAGGATTACTTCCACGAAGTTCAGGGAAATACTATCGTGGTCAAGTATCGGGAAACCCGGAAATTCCATGTGGCCATGCCCTTCATGAAGTCTTCTTATTCCACCGGAGTTGGTGGGGATGTGCTGGGGGGCAGCGCTGCAATAGCAGCAAGTGGCCTTAAGGGTAATCTCCAGCTTAGCAGCGAAAAAAACGACTTTGATATTTGGGAGAATGTCAGGAAAAATCTCGACCAGATGCTTGAAATATGGGAGGAGACTGTCACCTCTCCCTCTGAAGCTGCCTCTGCAGGAGGCGCCGCGCCTCAAACCACTGCCCCGGCAAAATCGCCGACCACGACAACCAAACGCAATGTCCAGGCAGGAAAAGGGTATTACAGCATTGACAA
>JAZDIS010000039.1:0-3511 GCA_043804705.1 Pseudomonadota bacterium
CCCAAAACGAGAAAAAAACCAGAACCGAATCAGTTATATAGCACGGATTGGGGTAAACACTCAAGCTTTTTCACGATTTTACACATAATGACAAGCAGTTAAGAAGATATGGCCAGCCATTGTTGCAGCATCTTGCGCAACAGCTCTTTTTTCACCGGCTTGGCCAGATAGTCATCCATGCCCGCCTCCAGGCATTTCTGCCGGTCGCCCGCCATGGCGTTGGCGGTCATGGCGATAATCGGCAGCCGCTTTTCTCCTTGGGGCTCCCGGCTCCGGAACGCTCGCGTTGCTTCGTAGCCATCCAGCACCGGCATCTGGCAATCCATGAGCACCAGATCGTAGGGCTCTTTCGCAAGGGCGGCCAGCGCCTTTTCCCCGTTCTCGGCAAGATCAACGGTCAAACCCATACCGGCGAGCATATTGCCGGCCACCATCTGATTGACCTTGTTGTCCTCCACCAGCAGAATCCGGCCCAACAAGGCACCCTCCGCCAGGGCTCCATCCTCTTTCCGGTCCTCGGTCTGCACGCCCATGGCCGCCACGGGAAAATCCAGCTCGCACCAGAAGGCGGAGCCCTGCGCCGGCTCGCTCTCCACCCCGATCTTCCCGCCCATCATCAGGACAAGCTGACGGACAATGGCCAGACCCAGGCCGGTGCCGCCATATTTCCTGGTGGTGGAACCGTCACCCTGGGTAAAGCTCTGGAACAGGTCTTTCTGTTTTTCCTCCGAGATGCCGATGCCGGTATCCCGGACTTCAAGGCGCACCATCACCCGGGAAGCAAAGGCGGACAGGCACTGCACCCGGACCCGCACCTCGCCCTGATGGGTAAACTTGATGGCATTGGTCATGAAATTAAGCAGCACCTGCCGCACCCTGGTCGGGTCGCCAAGGAGCACCTCCGGCAGCTGTGGATCGATCTCGGCGACCAGGGCGATATTTTGGGCCTGGGCCTGGCCGTTGAGCAGGGTTATCAGGTCTTCCACCAGTTTCCGCAGAGTGAAGGGGATATCCTCAAGCAGCAGCTTGTGGGCGGCGATCTTGGAAAAATCGAGGATGTCGTTCAGGATGGAGAGCAACGCCTCACCCGAGGAATAGGCGGTCTTCACATAGTCGCTTTGGACTCCATCCATTTTCGTGTCCTGCAAAAGCTGCAGGGTGCCGAGAATGCCGTTCATGGGCGTGCGGATCTCATGGCTCATGTTGGCGAGAAATTCGTCCTTGGCCCGGCTCGCGGCCTCGGCGGCGTCACGGGCCTGAACCAGCTCGCCTTCCGTGGCCTTGCGCCGTTCGTTCTCGGCGAGCAGCTCCAGATTGAGGGCTTCACTTTCCTCGCCGGCCTGCCGGAGGTTCGCCACCAGGGCATCGTTGGCAAAGCGCATCTTCAGGGCGGAGACCAGGGATTCCTGCATGCGGGTGGCGGAATTGATCATCACCAGAATGTAAAAAAGACCGATGAGCCCCATGATCTGGTACAAAGGGCCACCCTGCTCGAAAAGCCTGTAGACCAAGGGGAGAAGCAACAGACAGATGTACCAGTAATAAAGCTTCCGCAAGGGAGAAAGGAGGGGTATTGCCCCGGCGCTGACACCTGCCGCAATGAAAACAAGTCCCATCTGCTCCAGTACCGCGCCGGACGGGAAAAAGAAAAATACCGCCAACCCCCAGAAAAGGCCGGTAAGAAAAACCAACCCCGCATAACCGTTCACGCAGGGGAGGGAGACAAGATCATCATCCTCGGCCTGTTTCCGGTAACAGCGGGTGGCCGCAAGCCTTAAGGCAAAGATGACCGTCGTGCCGAGCAGCCAGCCGGTCAGCAGAGCAGACGGGGCAACCTCCCGCACCATGAGAAAAAGCGCCCAGGTCAGGACATAGACTGCGGTGCTGCTGGAAAAACCGGAATCAAGCACCAGCCTGATCAGTTCGTCCGTCACCGGCCCGCGGCAATCTTTTTCCTTGTGGCTGTGATCCAGAAAAAACTTGAGCATGGCTGATATTATATCCTGCCTATCAACTGATTTCAATGCTTCCTGGTTTGCCCGCCACCACCTCGCCGATGATCCCGAAATCCAGGGGATAATCCCGCTTGCCCAACCGCTCGGCAATGGAGTTGATCCCCTCGGCGGAGGCGGCGATGAGGAGGCCGCCCGAGGTTTGCGGATCGAGGAGGACCATCTCCATGGGGTCCATTTCTTCCAAGGCGCTTTTCAGATGCGGGGCGTAGAAGGCCTTGTTTTTGTAAGCGCCTTCCGGGATGATGCCCATGGAGGCGTGGTGCAGGGTTTCGGGCAATACCGGTACGGCCCGCGAGTCTATGCGGATGGCAACGCCCGAGGCGAGGGCCATTTCGTAAAGATGCCCCACCAGGCCGAAGCCGGTGATGTCGGTGCAGGCATGCGCCCCCACGGTCTGCATGAGCTGGGCCGCCTCGCGGTTCAGGGTGGCCATGACCTGGGTGATCATGGCCTCGGTACCCCTTGCGGCCACGCCGCCTTTGAGGGCGGTGGAGAGGATCCCCGTACCCAGCGGCTTGGTGAGCAAGAGGAGGTCGCCCACCCTGGCCCCGGAATTGAGGATCACCCGGTTGGGATGCACCACCCCGGTTACGGAGAGCCCGTATTTCAATTCGGGGTCTTCGATGGAATGCCCGCCCACCAGCAAGGCCCCGGCCTCTTTGATTTTATCCAGCCCGCCGCGCAAAATCTCCTGCAGGACGGACCTGCCCAATTCCTTGATGGGAAAGGCCACCAGGTTCATGGCCAAAAGCGGTTTGCCGCCCATGGCGTAGACGTCGGAAAGCGCATTGGCCGCAGCCACCTGGCCGAACTGGTAGGGGTCATCGACAATGGGGGTGAAAAAATCAACCGTCTGGATGAGGGCGGTATCGTCGTTGAGACGATACACCCCCGCATCCTCGCCCGTTGCCGCGCCCGCGATCAGGTTCGCATCGGTGGGCAGGTCAAGGCCGCACAATAATTGGTCCAGGTCCCCCGGACTCAATTTGGCGGCTCAACCAGCGGCTTTGACGGTGCTGGTCAGTTTCAGTTTGGTCATTGTTCCTTCCAGTTTGGTAATGAAACAACAGTGCTTCGACAGGGCTCTCCTGAGCTTGTCGAAGCACCGCTTTAAAATACGTTACGAGTCGTTACGAATCCGTTTTTCGCGGTATCTCCCGATACACCCCTTCCGCTTCCTTACAAAAAATCCGGGCGATGGCGATACCGGCAGCATTCAAAATACCCAGCACCGCTGCCAACTGGTCCGGGGCAAAGGTGATGGCCATACCGCAATCCCCGCTGATTTCCCGGGGTACCGGCACCACATCCAACGGAATGTTGCCTGCTTTCAGCAACTGTTCCGCCTTGAGCACGTAGTGGATGGAGGAAAAGATGGCCACATACGATCCGCTCGGGTGGCACTCCTGGCTTGCTGTCTTCATGGCTGCACAAAAATTCCCGAGGCGGAAAGCTCAAGCCTCTTCCATTTCCTCTTTCGAATCCCGGCCAAGCAG
>JAZDIS010000040.1:0-4858 GCA_043804705.1 Pseudomonadota bacterium
ACCGGCAAACGGTTTGAAAAACCGGAAAAGGCCCAGGCGCTGCTGGAAAAAATCACGGACCAGCCCTTTGCCATCACCGGAATTGCGGCAAAAGAGAAAAAAGAACAGCCCCCCCAGCTCTTCGATCTCACCACCCTGCAGCGGGAAATCAATAAGCTGCATGGGCTTTCCGCGGCCGACACCCTGGCCGCCACCCAGAACCTCTACGAGAAAAAATTCGTCACCTATCCGCGTACCGATTCGCGCTATCTCAGCAAGGATCTGCAGCCGCGTATTCCTCAAATCCTGGCCCAGCTCAAACCTCTCCGGCCTGAAGAGATCTCGCTGCTCAACCTGGCAAAATTGCCCTTTAGTAAGCGGGTCATCGACGACACCAAGGTGAGCGATCACCACGCCATCATTCCCACCGGCGTCATGCCGCGCGGCCTCAATGCCCAGGAACAGCTCGTCTACGAGGCGATTACCACCCAATTCATCGCCGCCTTTTACCCTGTCTGCGTCAAGAATATCACCACGGTGGACGGGATCAGCAACGGGGTAAAGTTCGAGGCCAAGGGGAGCCAGGTTGTCGAGCCCGGTTGGACCGCGCTTTTTGCCAACAAGAAGCAGGCCCAGGAGGCGGCCGAGGAGCAGACCCTGCCGGCTTTTGCAAAAGGCGAAACCGGCCCCCACGAGCCGTCCCTGCGCGAAGGTAAAACCATCCCGCCCAAGCACTTCAACGAAAACTCGCTGCTGGGGGCCATGGAGGCGGCGGGCAAGTTGGTCGAGGACGACAGCTTGCGCGAAGCGCTCAAGGAGCGCGGCATCGGCACCCCCGCCACCCGCGCGGCCATCATCGAAACCCTCTTGAGCCGCAACTATATCCAGCGCGAGAAAAAACAGCTCCGCTGCACCGACATGGGCCGCTGCCTGATCGCCCTTATCCGGGACCCGTTGCTCAAGTCGCCGGAAATGACCGGGGAGTGGGAGGAAAAACTCAAAAAAATCGAGCGCAGCCAGCTCGACCCCGACGAGTTCATGGGGGGAATCTCCGGTTACATCCGCAGCCTCATTCAGCACGGCACAACCGAGAAGCTGGACACCGCGCGCTGGGGCAGCTGCCCGCTCTGCGGCAAGGAGGTGGTCAAGGGGAAGAGGGCCTACGGCTGCTCGGGCTGGAAGGATGGCTGTGGATTTGTCCTCGAACCGGAGTGCAAAGGGGTGACGCTTACGGGCAAACAGATTCAGATCCTGCTCCAGCAGCACATCCTGCCGCAGCCGGTGAGGATCGAGGACGAACCGCGGATGCTCATCCTCTCCACCCAGGGCATGGTCATGGATCTAGGCCTGCCTTCGGCCGAGCGACAGAAAAAAGTGGAAAAAACGGATCGTCCTTGATCCCTCAAAGCTGACGTTGCAAGAGCTGATCCCGGCCTATCCCCGGTTTTTTTCAAAAAGGATCCGACCGCATGCATGAAATAATCCCGCAAGACATCAAGGAAGACCTGGAGAAGGCGGCCGGCTTGCATCAACGCGCCTCTTCCGATTACGAAAAATGTGTGGAATTCAACAAGCTGATGTCCAACCTTCTGGGAAGGCTGGAAGACGCCCACTGCTATAAGACCGCCGACAAGGTGATGACCATCCTCATCGACTGCAACCCCAAACAAGGCTCCCAGTGCGAAAAAGCTGCCCGGACCGGGGACAAGATGAAGAAGTTTGAGAGGGAGCCGGGAAGCAGGTAGTTTTGTCCCGGTTTCATCTGTTGCAAATGCTACGCGGCAAAGCCTGATTCCAATCCTCCTGCCCCATCTCCATTCTTTTTCTTGAAGACCCGGACCTCCACATCGACATCCAGCTGCAAGCGGTCGAGGGCCGCCACCTTGGCCTTGGTCTCCCGATCGATGTTCCAGTAATAGGGCGTCATGGCCAGCAGGTCCATGATCACCTGATTGCCTGTAAGTTCGAGGGGGTAGGTGAGCCTCGACACGGCGGCAGGAGAAAAAAGTTCCTTGGCCTTTCCGGTGATCGAGGGTGCTTCATGCTCCCTGGTGATGGGATAGATGATCTCCCGCAGACCGTTGAGGTGGCGGGGGCCGGGGCTTACGAACACGAGGCTGCCGCTCTCCTTGAGGATCCGGGCAAATTCCATGATGTTTGCCGGGGAAAAGACACTGAGCACGAGATCCAGCGAACCATCCAAAAAAGGCAGATCGTTGATGCTGGCCACGAACCAACCCATGCTCCGGTCGCGCTGGGTGGCCTGACGCACCGCGAACTTGGATACATCGACGCCGTGGTATTCAATGGGGAGGTGCGCCGTGCTGCCATGGGCCATGGCCTCTTTGAGGCGCTGGAGATAAAAGCCTTCGCCGCAGCCGGCATCAAGCACGCTGCACTCGCTGGCATACGTCAATCCAGCGAGTGCGCTGCCGACGGCCTCGTTGATCCCGTCGGACACCCGGCAATAATACCCCAGGTCCAGGAACCGTCTCCGGCTCTGGATCATCTCCGGGTCGTCCCCCGGCTCTTTGGAATGTTTTTTGTGGGCAAGCACGAGATTGACATAGCCCTGGCGGGCGGCATCGAAGCTGTGCATCGCGGCGCATTGGTAGCCGTCCGCTGTTGCAAGCAGCGGTTTCCGGCAAACCGGGCATTGGAGAATGGAGGTCATGTGCGCGTCCTTTGCCTGGGCCTGGTCTCATGTGCGTAGATGAGTCCGGTTTCAGATGTATGTGGTGGGAGAGTCAGGTGCGCAATACCGCCCATACGGTGTTTGATTGCGGATTCCGGGTGTCATCTTACCAGATTGTGGGAAATAAAGCTGTTCTCGATGGCCACTCTTCTTTCCTGAAGATCCCTCAAGACAGCACCGGATGGCAAGGCAATTCCGTTGCCGGGACAAGAAATATCTCCCCGGAGCATTGCAATTCCTTGCGGAGTCGGGTTTCATAGGGGGAATCATTCCCTTCATAAAAAATAAATTTCCGTAGCCAGCCCATGTTGCCCATATCGAGAAAAATTTTCCGCCCCGGTCTCCACCATACTGCGATCACGCTCTGCCTTCTGCCCCTGCTCCTCCTGTCTGTTGCCTCGCAGGCAATGGCCGCCCCGGACAACAGCCGCTACGACGTGCTCTATATCTGGGACGCCGACCTGCGCAACCTCCAGGATTACAAGGAGGAGCTGGAGGCCCAGCTCGGAGCCGAGGTCGGCAAGGATTTGCGTCTTATCCAGCGCGGCGACCAGTACGGGATCATCTATGACTGCAACACCACCGCCCTTGCCGCGGCAAAGCTGGCGATCCGCCACAGCGTCGTCCTCGACAAGGTCGAGCTGGGCGACGCCAGGGCCATCAAGGATGAAGACTACCACGAACTCTACAATGTCTGTTACGGCCACGGCCCGAACCTGGCAGCCTTGACCGAACAGTACCGGACAATCTACCGCAACCTCGGCGCCGAGGTCGGCAAGGATCTCTTTATCGAGAAGAGCGGAGACGGCAAGTTCACACTGATCTACAGACGGGAGACGGATAAGCAGTCGGCCATGGGGGTGGCCCGCCTCCACGCCAAGCTGCTGGCCAAGGCAGGCATCTCCGCCTCCATCACCCGGGAGGAAAACAACGAGGTGGTTTTCGGCGAGTCAAGCCTGCTTGACCACGAGGAAAAGGATCCGAAGGGCGCCCCTGCGCCTGCCGCGCCGGAATACATTGTGGCCGCAAAGTCAAAACCCCCGGCCGCCCCGCTTCCTGTGCTCACCGGAGACAAGAAGAAATGCCTCACCAGAACCGTCGCCACCGCCAGCCGAAAACTGGAAAAGAAGGTGGAGGAGTATCTCGGTGAATTGCGGGGCAAGGGGCTGGTCGATAAGGATGAAAGGACCGGCTGGCTGGCCATTGATCTGACCAAGGGGGAAACCATTGTCGACATCAACGTCGACAGCCCTTACCAGGCCGCGAGCATGATCAAGCCGTTTATCGCCCTCGCCTATTTCCACCAGCTCCAGGAGGGAAAACAGACTTACACCTCCACGGCCCGTGGCAAAATGGAGGCGATGATTCAACGCAGCGACAATGCTGCCACCAACTGGGTCTTAAAGCAGGTCGGCGGCCCCAAGGCGGCGCAGAAGATTCTGCGCAAGCATTACGGCCAGCTGCTCCGCGAAACCAGCATTGTCGAATACATCCCCGGCGGCGGGAGAACCTACCGGAACAAGGCCTCGGCCAAGGACTACGGCCGGTTCCTAGTGGCGCTCTGGCGCAAGGAACTCCCCCACGACGATGAGCTTCGCCGCTTGATGGCCCTGCCCGGCCGCGACCGGATCTATTGCGGTACTTCGATTCCCCAAGGCACCCTGGTCTATAACAAGACCGGCACCACCGCGAAACTCTGCGGGGATATGGGTATCCTGGCCCCCAAGGGGCAGAACGGCCGCCGCTATCCCTATGTGGTGGTCGGGATCATTGAAAAACAAAGGTCGGCCGGCAACTACGGGCACTGGGCAATGGCCCGGGGCAACGTGATCCGCAAGATTTCCTCCATGATCTATCAGGAGATGAAGGCCAACTATAATCTGCGCTGAGCGATTCCCCGGCCGTCAAGAAAGCCGATTTCCCAAGCTGATCCCGAGAGGTCCGTCCTGCTCCGGAAAAGCAGGGAGAGCCGTGCGCGCTAACCCTGCGCCGGGAAGGCGCCGGCGACTCGGGCCGGCGCGCTGCCGCCAGGTGTAATAGCGCCGCCCCCAGTTCTCTATCATTTTAGCTAAACTAGTCAACCAGATTTACGGATCACGGCGCCGAGCCGGGGCGCAAATGGGGGCCGGATTTTCCACCAGGGCTAATTAGGTATTGTCCCCGGAATTCCGTAATTACCTGGCT
>JAZDIS010000041.1:0-2760 GCA_043804705.1 Pseudomonadota bacterium
CCGGGAGATGGAGCGGATATAACGGTAACTCGGGTAGTCACCCGCGGTGGAGAAACTCTTTTCACTGATTCTATTCGTACCCATTATGAACCTTGGCAAGCGATTTACGATTATGGCCCCGGCACGGAAAACCCGCAGGCTCTATTAGACCAGGGTTTGTGCCACTAGGCGTGGTAAAATAGCCGTCTGTTGCACCTGGAATTGGAGAATCACATGATAAATAAAGATTTACTCGAAATTCTGCGCTGCCCGGCTTGTGTCCGTGAAAAAGATGGTCTGCTTAAAATCTATGAAGAGACGTGGTTGGTCTGTCAGGATTGCGGGCGTAAGTACCCGATCGTGGAAGACATTCCGGTGATGCTCATCGAAGAAGGAGATAAGTGGGTCAAAGTGGCCGAGAAAGACTTGCCTGTGCCGCCGCCCATGAAGTGAGATGGTTCAAAAGAAGTTCGATTTCCTGAACAAAATCCGAGTACTGAAACGCCCGACAACTGCCCAGTTTATCTGGATGGGAGTGGGACTGGTCATCGGGGTTGCATCGTTCATCTTTCTGCGCGACTTTGTGGCGTGCTGGCGGCTGACTGCCCTGCCGGGGAGTCAGCCGTCCACGTGTGCGGGGCAGGCAACCGGTCCGGTGACGACCCCCGAAGGGACGCCGGTGGCCGGTGCAACTGCCATGCCGACCGTCAGCGCGCCCCAGGTTCCTCTGCCGGAACCCTGGGACGGCGCCAGCCGGGTGACCATCATGATCATTGGGCTGGATTTTGGCGATTGGTCTACCGACCGCGCCGGCCCGTCCCGTTCGGATACGATGTTGCTTTTGACGATTGACCCGGTAACCAAGACGGCCGGCATGCTTTCTGTCCCGCGCGACATGTGGGTCAATATTCCCGGCTTTGGCTATAGCAGAATCAATAGTGCGTATGCCCTTGGCCAGGGAAATTCCCTGCCCGGTGGCGGCCCCGGTCTGGCGACGAAGACAGTGGAAAATTTCCTGGGGATAGATATCCAGTATTACGCCCAGGTGGAGTTCACAACTTTCGAGGAGATGATTGATACCATTGGGGGGGTGTGCCTGGATGTTCCTGAAGAGATCCGGGTTGGGCGGACCTACGAAAACTCCGCTTTATTAGAGCCGGGCTATCAATGCCTGGACGGCAAGTCCACTCTCGGATATGCGCGCGCCCGCTACACTGAAGGCGGCGACGTGGATCGAGCCGCACGCCAGCAGCAGGTCATTTTTGCCATCCGGGATAAAGTCTTTGACCCGGCTAATTTCCTGTCATTGATTGCCCAGGCCCCCACATTGTACAATGAGCTTTCGGGAGGCATTAACACCAACCTGACTTTGAATGATGGCTTGCAATTGGCAATGCTGGCGAAGGATATTCCGCTGGATAGTATTCAACATGGCGTGATTGATTACACCATGATGCAGGATGGCTTCTATAATCTCAACGGGCAGCAACAAGCCATCCTGCGGCCTTATCCCGATAAAATCCGCGAACTGGTGGATAGCATTTTCGGCGGCGGCACCATGCAGCCGATGGCAACCGGCACCCTCGAAGAGAAGATGCAAGCCGAAGCGGCGCGCATCGTGGTGATCAATGGCAGCGGAGTGCCAGGCATGGCAGCGCAGACTTCCGACTACCTGAAAACTCAGGGTATGAATGTGATCGCTTTTGGGAATACCGGCGATTATCCCGACAAGTATTACTCCCCATTCCCCGACCGCACGATCATCATCGTCCATGCCGGGAAGCCGTATGCCATGCAGTACTTGATGGCATTGATGCAGTTTAATAGCACGAGTCAAATTAAAGTGGATTTCGACCCGAATGCCCCGGAGGATATCATCCTGGCCCTGGGTTACGACTGGGGTTACAATAATCCGATGCCATAAGCGGCCAGTCCACCGGCATGCACTTGACGCAGAACCAAACCAACCGCGCGGCGCAAAGAAGACAAGCCCACTTTTCCTTTGCGCTGCGCGGCTTTATTTTCTGGTAGGCGATTGTGGTTTGAAAAATGTCCTCGCGTAAATCAGTACAACCAGGTGCGATTTCGCTTGCATCGAAAGGGAGGGTGATCAGGCGCTATTTTACGCTGTTGGCGTGGTTTGTTGTACTCACCTCCCTCTTCGCGTTGGCATACAACCAGGCTCCGCTTTACACGTCAAACCAGAACCAATATTTCCTGCATGGGTATGCCCGGGCCGGTTATGGGACTCTGTCTGAGGATTGGCTGGCGAACACCGCCGACCCGACGCCGGTATTCAGTTTCCTGGTTGCGGCGACGATCCGCCTGTTCCATAACGAAAACCTTTTCTTTGTGTATTACGCCTTTCTAATGGGAGTTTACTCTTTTAGTTTATTTGGCATTGTTGATCAAGTTTTTTCGTTACGAATTTCGAAATTGACGCCTCACATTTTTATTGCTGCTATTATTTTTCTACACTCAACGGCTTTGCGATACCTGCTTCTGCGGCTGTTTGGGGGTGAATGGCCCTATCTTTTCGAGGGAGGCGTTGCCGGTCAGCGCCTGCTTGGGCCGGTATTCCAGCCGAGTACGTTTGGCGTGTTTTTACTCTTGTCCATTTATTTGTATCTCAGGGATAAAAAAATTCCGGCTGTGTTTAGCGCGGTACTGGCGGCTACATTCCACCCAACCTATTTGCTCAGCGCGGCCGCGTTGACGCTTGCCTATCTTATTGACACGTTCCGCGGGCAGAAAAAAATATGGCCGGCGGTGCGCCTGGGC
>JAZDIS010000042.1:0-2729 GCA_043804705.1 Pseudomonadota bacterium
TTCATGCGCCGGTCTTCCATGGGGATTTCTCCCATGGTCGAGCTGAGGCTCTTGGCCAGCTTGCCGATATCATTAAATATCTCGTTGGAAACCTGTTTGTAGTAATCATCCTCTTCAGCCCCAACGCCCGACCGGACCGGAGCCACCTCCTCCCCCCTCGCCGGTTCGGGCGCGGCGAGGCTGGGAACGGGCGTTTTTTCCTCGGCCAGAATATGCCGCACCACCTGGGTGGCCCCGGTCTCCCCACCGCCAAGGACGGTGATGTTATACACCACCGTATCCGTGGATATCCTGAAAAATCCGGCAGCTATCTCAAGATTTACTTCCGACTTCCCTGCTGTGGACATGCTCAGCCTCCCGCTGGTGTTCCTCTCAATCTGCTCCCTGGCCCGGCCCACGAGGGGCGTACTTCTTCCCATCGGCAACATACCAATTTTCTTGAATATTTTTCGGATGACAAAAAAACGTTCAGACCGTGACCGTGCCGGAAAAACAGACCCCTGTTTCATAGCAACCCGGCTTGCTCCGGCTGACCGCCACCCAGCAAACCATGCCGATCACCTGCAACACTCCGACATCCTCCTCCACCTTGGTGGCGATCCATTTGCCGTCTGCTGCCGCTTGCCAGCCGGGAAACTCCAGAATCATCACCAGCTGACTGCCCAGCGGCAACGATTCTTCCGCCAAAAAACAAAGCCCGCCCCCGCTGAGATCCAGCAACTGCCCATCCCGGGAAGGGACATCGGACTGGAGATCTTCAAGCCTGGTGAAACGGACAAACAGGTTTTTGGCAACCCGTTCCTCCTGGCGCCGCTCCTCGCCCGAGTCCTTTTGCTCAATCATGTGTGCTTTTCCTTTGCGCTGTAACTCCCGATCCGCCAAAACCATTTTTACTGTTCTACCTGTTTTTCCAGGAAAGAAGCAACACCCCTTGCAGAAATGAGTACTTTTTCAGAAAAAACAGGACGGGGCAGGGAAATACCCGATGCGGCCCCTTATTTCACAAAGGGCAGGATTGCCTTGAACGCCGGAGTTCCCGCCTTGCGCAACCATTCGTAGATGATCATCTCCGTATTGGCGACGATACCGCCGGCCTCGCTGATCCGGGCAAGACCGGTCCGGCAGTTCTTCTCCGCCCGTGAGGCCACACCATCGGCGGGCACCCACATCCGGTAGCCTTGCAGGAGACCGCCCAGCACCGTCTGGTAGATGCAGATATGGGTTTCCACCCCGCAGACCACGATGGTATTGATCTCCCTCGGCAATCTTTTCGCCGCCTCGGCTATGGCCCCATTATCAAAACAGCCGAACTCCAGCTTGTCGAGCGGGACAACCCCGCCCAGCTCGGCCTGAATTTCCGGGAGCAAGACGCCGATCCGCGCCGCATACTGGGTGGTGGCAAGCACGGGAATCCGGAGGATGTTGGCCGCCTTCATGAGCAGGACGGCATTTTTCACCACCTCGTCCCTGGCGTCAATGGCCTGCATCATCCGGTCCTGGATATCCACCACCAACAGGGCGCATTGTTCCGGCGCCAGACGGTACAGTGTTTCGCTCATCGCTTCTCCTTATCTCAGCCAACGATCATTCCGCATATTTCCTTGTACCTGGAAAAATGTATTGCAAAGAAGCATTATTTGTTGAAATCGCAAAAAGACGCGATTACAACGGGTATCACTTTATAATTCTTTGATCTTGTCTCACGGACCTTGTACTTTTGTTCTTTTTTACGAGTCCGTCATTATTTATCCATACTTTGAAAAATTCTCAAGAACTCTTCAATGCACCCACCGGACACAAGCCCCCATGAACCAATATTGCCGCATCTCCCAACTCCTTAAAGCGCAGCCCCTCGGCCAGGCCGTGGAAATCAAAGGCTGGATCCGCACCCGCCGCGACAGCAAGGGTTTTTCCTTTCTCGAGGTCAATGACGGTTCCTGCGTGGCCAACCTCCAGGTCATTGCCGAGGACACCCTGCCCCGGTACGCAGAAGATATCCTTCGCCTCACCACCGGTTGCTCGGTGCGGATCAGCGGCCTGCTTGCCGCCTCCCCGGCCAAGGGCCAGGCCGTGGAACTCAAGGCGGCCGAAATCGAGGTCTACGGCTGGGCCGACCCGGAGGCCTATCCCCTGCAAAAAAAACGGCATTCCTTCGAGTTCCTGCGGGAGATCGCCCACCTGCGCCCGCGCACCAACAGCCTCGGCGCCGTGGCCAGGGTGCGGAGCGCCCTTTCCTTTGCGGTACACCGGTTTTTCCAGGAGCAGGGCTTCCAGTACATCCATACCCCGATCATCACCACCAGCGACTGCGAAGGCGCGGGCGAGATGTTCACCGTCACCACCCTGGACCTGAACAACGTGCCCCGCAAGGAGGGCCGCCCTGATTTCAGCGCGGATTTCTTCGGCCGCCAGGCGAGCCTCACGGTGAGCGGCCAGCTGGAGGCGGAGATCTACTGCCTGGCCCTGGGCAACGTCTACACCTTCGGCCCCACCTTCCGGGCGGAAAACTCCAACACCAGCAGGCATCTGGCCGAATTCTGGATGATCGAACCGGAGATGGCCTTTTGCGATCTTGCCCAGGACATGCAAGTGGCGGAGGCGTTCATCAAATACCTGGTGCAATATGCCCTGGATCATTGCCCGGACGAGATCGAGCTCTTCGGCAATTTCGTGGACAAGGGGCTCAAGGCCAGACTGGCCGCGGTGCTGGAACAGGACTTTGCCCGGAT
>JAZDIS010000043.1:0-7630 GCA_043804705.1 Pseudomonadota bacterium
AGCCACCGAACCCATGGAGGCGACCACCGGCTTGATCCCGCTGGTCCGCCGGACCTCGTCATAAATCTCCTGGGAAGCGCCCACCGCCCCGCCAGGGCTGTCAATCCTCAGGACAATACCCTTGATCTTCGGCTCTTCCCGAAAGGCCACCAGATGTTCGAGGGTCTCCTCGGATTCGAGGATCACCCCCTTGACGTCAATAACCCCGATCCCTTCCTTGAGGAAAAGCTCGGACTTGGACGGGCTGGTGAGGTGGGCAACAAAAAAGGTTATTCCGCCCCAGAAAAACAGCATGATACCTCCCAGGACCAGTAATCCCGAGAGGACCGGATGCTTGTGGCGGAATAACCCTTGTGACATGACAAACCTGGAATGAAATTTCGGCCTGATTACTCCTGGGCCTTATTGTCCATTTCTTCCTTCAAAAGATCGCCAATGGTGGACGGGCCACTCTTGGTCTGCTTCTGTTTGAACTCCTCGTAGTTGCCTTCGCCGGAGTCATCGGTCAGCGCCTTGATGGACAGGCCGATTTTCCGGTCTTTGGCGGAAACGTTGATCACCTTTGCTTCCACGGAATCACCGGCATTGTACAAGCCCACCGGGGTGGCAACCTTGTCCTTGCTGATCTCGGAAACATGGATCAATCCTTCGATGCCTTCTTCAACTTCCACGAAGATGCCGAACTCGGTCACATTGGTGATCTTGCCCTGCACGGTGGTACCCACCGAATATTTCTCGATGGCAGCCTGCCAGGGATCCGGCTCCAGCTGCTTGACGCCGAGAGAGAACCGCTCGTTCTCGCGGTCGATCTTCAGCACCACGGCCTGGATGGTTTCCCCCTTGGCGTATTTCTCGGAAGGATGCTTGATCCGTTCGGTCCAGGATAGGTCGGAGACATGGATCAGACCGTCGATGCCTTCTTCGATGCCGATGAAGACGCCGAAGTCGGTGATGTTCTTGATCTTGCCCTCGATGATGGAACCCACCGGGTAATTTTCGCTGACCAGATCCCAGGGATTGGGCTGCAGCTGTTTCATGCCGAGAGAGATGCGCTTGGCGTCCACGTCGATGTTGAGGATGACCACCTCGGCCGCCTCGCCGACGCCGACAATCTTGGAGGGATGCCGGGTTTTCTTGGACCAGGACATCTCGGACACATGGATCAGGCCTTCAACGCCCTCTTCCAGTTCGGCGAATACCCCGTAGTCGGTGATGCTGACCACCTTGCCCATGGCCTTGGCGCCGATGGGGTAGCGTTCCTGCACGGTGGCCCAAGGATCTTCCTTGAGCTGCTTGACGCCAAGGGAGACCTTGTCGTTCTCGCGATCGTATTTGAGGATCTTGACCTGAACATCCTCGCCCACCTTGAACAGCTTGGAGGGATGGGAAACACGGCCCCAGGAGAGATCGGTGATGTGGCAGAGACCGTCCATGCCGCCCAGGTCAATGAACACCCCGTAATCGGTGATATTGGTAATGGTGCCCGTGACCACCTGGCCTTCCACCAGGTTGGACTGCATATCTTCCCGCAGTTTCTTGCGCTCGTCCTCGAGGATGGCGCGGCGGGAGATCACCACATTGTTGCGCTTGCGGTTATATTTAAGGACCTTGAACTCAAAGGTCTGGCCGATGAGGCTGTCCAGATCCTTGACAGGCCTAAGATCGATCTGCGAGTAGGGCAGGAAGGCCGGCACGCCGATGTCGACGGAAAGGCCGCCCTTGACCCGGTTGTCGATCCGGCCCGAGATGGTGCCGTCCTCTTCCTGGATCTTGGCGATGTCTTCCCAGACCTTGATGCCGATGGCCTTCTCCCGCGAGAGCTTCAGGCCGCCTTCGACCTCCCGCTTCTCCACGAAGACGTCAAAGATGTCGCCCACCTTGACCTCGATTTCGCCATTTTCGTTTTTGAATTCGGAACTGTGGATCGCACTTTCCGACTTGTCGCCGATATCCACCACGACATAATCGTTGGTCAGGGCGATGACTGTGCCGGATACGACTTCACCCACCTCCGCCACCTTGAGACTTTCCTCGAAAAGCTGAGCAAAGCTCATTTCCCCTGCATTGACATCGGACTTCGTTTTGGTTGCTGTTGTGCTTGTTGCCATGGAAACAATCCTCCTTTGATAGATCGCGCTTATATACCAGAGAATATGGACAAATACAAACTTTTTATCCGTGGCGGACGGATCAGATTCTTGGGAAAGATACGGCTGTCAGCCATGAAGAAAAATCCACTGCAACCATTTGAAAACAAAGAGAATCAATGAGGAAGCAGAAGGGGCGGGAGGTGGGGCTTGAAGGGAAACTCTGTCTGGCGGCGGTATTTTTTTGCTGTTTCGGGGGGGGTGTCTCGGCGGAGAAGTCGCCGGCGCTTACTTTGCGGTGAGCGGCGGAGGTTCTTTCGTAACCTCTCCCAACTCTTCTGGAGACGACGGGGAAGAGTCGAAAATTACCCGCTTGCCCCCCTGTGCCTTGCCGGCATACATCGCCTTGTCGGCGCGGGCCACTAAATAAGCGATATCCTCCGGCCAAGAACAGCCGGGCCGTCTAACAAACTGGGCCAGGCCGATACTGAGGCTGGTTGACGAATAGCGCGGCTCAAGGCTGTATCGCTCCTGGATACGGTCGGCTATCTGCCCGGCCTGAACGACAGTGGTGTAAGGAATGATGATGGCAAACTCGTCACCGCCGAAGCGAAAACACCAGTCCACATTCTCCCTGATGGACTGTACGAGGATTTTACCGATATCCTGAAGAACCCGGTCTCCGGCCTGATGCCCATGCTGGTCGTTGTAGTCTTTGAACCGGTCCACGTCGAGCAGGGCGAGAAAAACCGGATACCCCTGCCGATGGGCCCGCGGCACCTCTTCGTGCAGTTTCAGTTCAAAGTAACGGCGGTTATAGAGGTCGGTGAGCATGTCACGCATGGAGAGATGCTCGAGCCTTCGGATCAGGGTCTGCTCGCGGATGACCCTGCTGACCTTGGCTTCAAGCTCATCCATACCGAAGGGCTTGGTGATGAAATCACTGGCTCCAGCCCGGATAACATCGGTATAGCCATGAATCTCGGCATGGCCGGTGATAACAATGACCTCGATCCGGGGATATCCTTCCTTGATATGCTTCAGGAGCTGCATGCCGTCACAGCGTGGCATGGTCAGGTCGGTGAGGACCATGGTGAATCCACCCTGCTTGAGCTTGTCCTTTGCCGCCTCGCCGTCCGTGGCGGTATCAAAGGCATGGCCCATGGCGGTCATGGAAAACTTCAGCATCTCGAGGATGAAAGAGTCGTCATCCACCAGCAGGATGCGGGTATTCAGTTCAGGCTGTAGCTCGTTGTGCGGCAAAATAGTCCCCCAGAATTCTTGCATGATCAAAGGCCAGCGGCGGTAACGATCCTTGGTGGAATATCGCGACGTCGCCCGCATCATCGCCAGCCACGGGCGTTCCTTCCGCCGTGGCAAGAAAAACCGTGCTCACCGTATGCTGCCGGGGGTCGCGATTTGGCTCGGAATAGGTGTGGAATTGACGGCCAAGCCGGATAGAGAGGCCGGTTTCCTCGAGAGCCTCCCGTACCGCCGCCTGCTCCAGCGATTCCCCGTAATCGACAAATCCGCCGGGCAGGGCCCAGGCACAAGGCGGATTTTTTCGCTTCACCAGAACAACGCCGCCGCCCAAGGCGATTATTATATCCACCGTGGGTACCGGATTTCTATAGGCAGGTATCGCCTGGCCGCAAGCGGGACACTGTAAGCGATCACAGGGCACCGCATCTGCTTTGTCATCGGCCTGCCCGCATACCTGGTGTATAGCGGACAGGCCTCTTTCGCGCATCTGCGGCACCCTGGGATCGCTTATTCCGGAGTTATGCGCCGCCTTGGGGTTCACCCTGCGATACGTTGCGGGACACTTCTTCACCAGGCAGCCTCCCCGTGGCACAGGGCGTGAATGGTGCGCCAGTTCTCCACCTCCGGCAGAGCGTGCTTGCCCTGGTTCCATGGTTGGCGATAGACAATGGGCTGAATGCCCTCTTCCCGGGCAAGCTGCAGGCAGGTCTGGGCACGGTCATCCACAAAAAAAGCCAACCCCATTTCCTTTATATGGACGGCCTTGCTGTCGTGCTCGCCGGTGGCCACCAGACGCACCTGACCGTAGACCTGCGGACCCAGTTCTTTTTTCAGCCAGCGGGCGATGGGCTTTTTTTGCGGCCGGGCCGTAATGAAGGTGAGGGGCCCGTGGCCGGCGAATCCGGTCAGCACCTGCCGGGCGTGGCTCATGAGCCGCAGACCGCAGGCGATGGGCTCTT
The DNA here is from genome assembly GCA_043804705.1 of Pseudomonadota bacterium. Classification (GTDB taxonomy): domain Bacteria; phylum Desulfobacterota; class Desulfobulbia; order Desulfobulbales; family Desulfurivibrionaceae; genus Thiovibrio. The sequence goes on from JAZDIS010000043.1 coordinate 4,310, forward strand.
CCAGCAGACGGCCGAAAATTTCCGCCACCATGGCCGGATCAAGATCCAGGCAATCCTCCACCTGGAACTCGGTGATTTCCTCCGGGCGCACTCTGGCTCCATAACCCGTCCTGGCCAGACGGATAAAGGCCTCCATGGTGTCGGCGACCACGCCGTCTATGTCAAAGCCGATACGGCTTGGGTGAATATGCATGCAGCATTCCCTGATCCGCGCATATATATGTTGCAAAGAAGAATGGAAATCGGGTACATCTTCGCGCCACAGCGTTCCTATTAGGTTAGTTTAAACCAGAATCCGGCAAAAAAAGCAAAAACTCTTCGCCTGGCAGCGAAAAACCGCCTTTTGGGCCGGGAAGGTTTTCTTGACAAAAAAAACGAAAAAAAGCATAGTTGCTCATTCGTCCTGAGCCGTCGTTTGAAATCCCGTATCCAAGATCGTGACCGGCAGCAGCGCCGCTTGTGCTGCTGCCAACGGCGTAAGGGACCGTAACGAAATGGTTGCAGTAGCAGTGTTAACGACTATGGTCATTTCGTAATGGCCCCTAAATTTAAACGGAGCACCAGACCTTCATGAAGCTACCCCCCCTTACCATCGGCAAGTTCACCGCCCAGGTACCCCTTGTTCAGGGAGGCATGTCCATCCGCGTCTCCACCTCGGCCTTGGCAGTTCCCGTTGCCGAGTGCGGCGGCATCGGCACTATCGGCGGCTCGGCCATTCCGCTGGAGGAGCTTCAGGCAGATATCCGCAAGGCCAAGGCGGCAACCAAGGGGATAATCGCGGTGAACATCATGTTCGCCATGAAAAATTTCTACAGCCTGGTCATGGGTTCCATCGAAGCCGGAGTTGACATGATCGTCACCGGCGCCGGATTTTCACGGGACATCTTCAAGATCGGCAAGGAAACCAACACCCCCATCGTCTCCATCGTTTCCTCGCCCTCCTTTGCCATTCTTGCCGAAAAGTTGGGCGCTGCGGCCATCGTGGTCGAGGCCAAGGAGGCCGGCGGCCATCTGGGCACCAACGTGGCCCTGCGTGAGCTTTTCCCGGAGATCCGCAAGGTGGTCAAGAAGGTACCCTTGATCGCGGCCGGCGGCATTACCAACGGCTATGAAATGGCGGAAATGATGGACAAGTACGGGGCGGACGGCATCCAGATCGCCACCCGCTTTGTCCTTACCAAGGAGTGCTCTGTGGCGGAAAGCTTCAAGCAGGCCATGCTGCACGCCGACCGGGAAGACATTTCCCTGATTAAGTCCCCGGTCGGCTTGCCGGGCCGGGCCATCAAGACCCCCTTTGTCAAGCAGCTCTTGAGCAATGCCGACCTCAAGGCCAAGGAATGCAAATACAAATGCTTGAAAAAATGCGACCATGTTTACTGCATCAGCGACCGGCTCACTGCGGCCTGCGAGGGCAACATCGAGGATGGCCTTGTTTTTTCCGGCGAAAATGTTTTTAAAATGAAGGAAATCCTCACTGTCCGCGAGGTTTTCGACCAGTTTGTTTCGCAGGCCGAGTCCATGTACAAGGAACCTGCGGCGACGTATTGAACGGGAGCCTTGAAACCTTGCTCTCCTGCCCGGAAGATCCCATGGACCCATCCGCTGATCTGGCTGACCTGCCGGAGCCCCTTATTATTCCGCGGGCCGAACACCCCATCTCCCGCAAGGACATCGACCGCGAGGCCCTGAAGGTGATGCACCGTCTTCGCGATGCGGGCTTTTCCGCCTATTTGGTGGGCGGCGCGGTGCGCGATCTCTACCTCGGCAAAACCCCCAAGGATTTCGACATCAGCACCAACGCCCGGCCCGGGCAGCTGCGCACCCTTTTTCGGAACAGCCGGATCATCGGCCGCCGCTTTCGCCTGGTGCAGGTTTTTTTCTTCGGCGGCAAGATCGTCGAAGTCTCCACCCTGCGCTGCCGCAGCGAGTTTGAAGAGGGCGACCGGGAAGAGGACGAGGTGCTGGCCCACAATAATACCTTCGGCTCCGAAGCGGAAGACGCCTTCCGGCGGGACCTCACCATCAACGCCCTGTTCTATGAGATAGAAAACTTCACCATCATCGACTACACGGGCGGGGTGGCGGACCTCAACAACCGGATTGTCCGCATTGTCGGGGAGCCGGACCGGAGGATTATCCGGGATCCCGTCCGCATGATGCGGGCCATCCGCCACGCGGCCAGAAGCAATTTTACCATCGAAGAGCGCACCTGGCAGGCCATTGTCGCCAACCTGGAGACCCTGCGCCTCTGCCCGGATTCCCGGGTCCGGGACGAATTTTTCAAAGACCTGAACAGCGGCGCCTGCGCTCCTTGGTGTCGGCTTGCCGTTGCCAGCGGGTTGTTTTTTCTTCTCCTGCCGTGCTATGACAGGATCATCAGCCGGGAGCCGGATGAACCCTCTCCGGAAACCCGCCTCCTCTTTGCCCTGTGCCAGGTGATCGACCGGTTGCATGGCGAAGGCAACCCCCTGCCGGAACACCTCCTGCTCGCGGTCCTCATGCTGCCTTGGGCTCAGGCGCGTTTCAACCTGGTGAACCTGCCTGCCGAAGGCCGTGAGGCCTTTACCTTTTCCCGCACCCTCCGCACCCAGATTGATGCCCAGCTGGAGCACCTCAATGTCAAGCGGGCCTCCAGGGAGGAGATCACCTCGCTGCTGGTCAATCTTCCGGTTTTTGTCCGCCACGGCGCGGAGCAGGATTGGCCCGGCTGGCTGAAACGCAAAAGCTATTTCCCGGACGGCCTGCTCCTTTTTCAGCTGTACCAGGAAGCCCTTGGCGGCTCGCCCGCCGAGCTGGCGGAGCGGCCCGAGTCTTCCGCTCCCCCCAGAAGCACCAAGCCCAGGACCGGCAAACCCCGGCAGTCCCGCTCGGAAAGCCGCACTCCGGCGTTTTCCGCCAAGAAGGGCGGAATCTTCGGCCTCAAATAGGTTGGCGCCTGCCGCCGCTTGTTTTTTTAGCCACGAAACCCACGAAACGGCACGAAAAACTTCAACAGATTTCGTGTTCTTTCGTGGGTTTCGTGGCCGATTTTTGGGACAATTATCGTGAAAGCCATGCTTCGTCAGCCCCCAGACCTCACCGAACTCCAGGCCTTGCCCCTGGCCGAACTCATGCGGCAGGCCCTGGCGACCAAACTTTCCCAGCGGGGGACCTCTTTTTCCCTGTGCAGCATCATCAATGCCAAATCCGGCCGTTGCAGCGAAGACTGCCGTTTTTGCGCGCAATCCGCCCATTACCAGACAGAGGCGCCGGTCTATCCGCTGCTGGACAAAGCCCAGATCCTGACCGCCGCCCGGGAGGCCAAAAAAAACGGGGCGAGCC
>JAZDIS010000044.1:0-4683 GCA_043804705.1 Pseudomonadota bacterium
AGGGAGAATCTCGAGGCGCAGGGACGCAAGCTCATTGAAAATGCCTTGGCCGAAGCAGAGCAAATTAAAAAAGAGGCTGTCCTGCAAAGCAAGGATGAAGCTTTTGCCCTGAAGCAGGAAGCAGAGAAAGATATCAAGGCGCTCAAAAAAGATGTTCTTGAGGAGGAGAAGAAATTCATCCAGAAGCTTGAACAGATTGAAAGGAAAATGGATTTTCTTGACAAGCGTGAGATGGATTTTCTGAAAAAGGAACAGAGCTTTGCCAGAGAGGAGGAAGTTCTGGCGCGTCGTCAAAAAGAGATTGATCTCGTTATTGAAGAGCAGCGTGTCCAGCTTGAGAAAATTTCTGGAATATCTCGCGAGGAAGCGAAGAAGCAGCTTACGGACAGCATCGAAAGTGAAGCACGGATGGAAGCCGCCAAGATGGTGGTTAAGATTGAAAACGAAATGAAGATCACTGCCGATAAAAAAGCGAAGGATATCATCGCGCTGGCCATTTCTCGATATGCCGGCGATTATGTCGCGGAAAAAACCGTTTCGGTTGTACCCCTGCCAAATGAGGAGATGAAAGGCCGGATCATCGGTCGGGAAGGACGGAATATCAGGGCTATCGAAGCCGCAACCGGGATCGATATCATTATCGATGACACCCCGGAAGCAGTCATCCTTTCCGGTTTCAACCCTGTCCGGCGTGAGATTGCCCGACAGTCTTTGGAGAGGCTGATCACTGATGGCCGTATTCATCCCGCCAGAATCGAGGAGATTGTGGAAAAGGTGAGCGAGGAGCTTGATGTGACCATGCGGGAGGCTGGGGAACAGGCAACCTTTGATGTGGGCGCCCATGGCGTCAATTTGGAGTTGATCAAGCTGCTTGGTCGTCTCAAATACCGGACCAGCTATGGTCAGAATGTCCTGCAGCATTCCCTGGAAGTCGCTTTTCTCTGCGGGGTTATGGCGGCCGAGCTCGGGATTGATGTGAAACGGGCAAAGCGGGCCGGATTGTTGCATGATATCGGCAAGGCTGCGGATCATGAGATTGAAGGCTCACACGCCAGCATTGGCGCTGATTTGGCTAAAAAATATGGTGAATCCCCGGTTATCGTGCACGCCATTGCCGCCCATCATGAAGATGTCCCGCCGGATGGAATTCTTGATGTCCTCGTGCAATCCGCTGACGCCCTTTCCGGAGCCCGGCCTGGGGCGCGGAAGGAAATGTTGGAGTCATATGTCAAACGGCTTGAGGATCTTGAAAAAATTGCTAATTCTTTCAAGGGGGTGGAGAAATCCTACGCCATTCAAGCTGGCCGTGAGGTCCGGATCATTGTCAACAGTGGGGTGATCAGCGATGCGGAAGCAATGATTGTCAGCAAGGACATTGTGAAGAAGATTGAGCAGGAGTTGACCTATCCCGGGCAGATTCGGGTAACCGTTATTCGGGAAACCAGAGCAGTGGAATACGCCAAATAGTCAAATAGTAATGATCATAAAAGATGAGGAAGTCATGGCTCATGATTTATCAGCTTTTTTGTGGAGTCATCAACTACTGATCACCATATGAAGATATCAATCGAAAAACAGATAGAGCTGATAGAACGCGGGACAGTTAACCTTATTTCCAGGGCAGATCTTGTAAAGAAATTGGAAAGGTCGGACGCAACCGGGACGCCTTTAAAAATTAAGGCAGGTTTTGATCCCACCGCCCCTGATCTCCATCTGGGCCATACCGTTCTTATTCAGAAATTAAAGCATTTTCAGGATGTTGGGCATGAAATTAATTTTCTGATCGGCGATTTTACCGGGATGATCGGAGACCCGACCGGGAAATCCGAGACCAGAAAGCCTTTGACGGTCGAGCAGGTTGAGAAAAACGCAGAGAGCTACAAGGAGCAGATTTTTAAAATCCTTGATCCGGAAAAAACGAAGGTCGTTTTTAACAGCACCTGGTTGGATAAGCTTACTTCCAAGGATTTTATCATGCTTGCCTCGCAACTTACCGTGGCGCGCATGCTTGAGCGTGAAGATTTCAAGGTCCGTTTTGAAAATGAACGGCCTATCAGCATCCACGAGTTTCTGTATCCTCTTATTCAGGGCTATGATTCCGTCGCTCTCAAGGCTGATGTGGAGATTGGCGGCACCGATCAGCTGTTCAATCTGCTCATGGGGAGAGATCTGCAGCGTGTGTGGGGGCAAGCACCCCAGGTGGTCATCACCATGCCTTTGCTCGAAGGACTTGACGGGGTCAACAAGATGAGCAAGTCCCTTGGCAACTATATCGGTATCACCGAAAAGGCCGATGATATCTATGGGAAAATCATGTCGGTTTCCGACACTCTTATGTTTCGGTATTTCGAGTTGCTCAGCAATCTTGCCGAGGAGCAGATTGTCGCGCTCCAGGCGGAGATGCAGGCGGGCATGGTGCATCCCAAGGCGGTCAAGCAGCAGTTGGCCCGTGAGTTGACGGGGCGGTTTTACGATGCCGCGACAGCTCAGCGAGCGGAAGAGAATTTTGAGAAGATATTCAGCCAGCATGACAACCCGGAAGAAATGCTCGAAGTTGTTCTTTCTGCTACGGCGGAAGGGATTTGGTTGCCGAAGCTTCTGGTCGAAACTCGGTTGGTTGGCGGTACCGGAGAGGCGCGTCGGATGATTCAGCAAAATGCTGTTTCCCTCAACGGTGAAAAGGTGAGCGATATCGAACACCTCGTGACGACCCAAGGTGCGGTTGTCCTTAAGGTCGGCAAACGGCGTTTTTGTAAGGTGACATTTACTTAGGTTCTACAGGATAGGAACTGCAACCAGAAAAGTGGAATCGAAATAATCGGTTTTTCTTTTCCGTGTCTGTAAAGAATAGCATGGCGGAATGATCTGCGTCTGGAATCCGGGGCGTGCTCCGGCCTTGAAAAAGCGCCGGGCAGCTGGTAGGATGCGGCCATGAAACTTCTTGTCACCGTGCTTGGTCTGGTCTTTGTTCTTGAAGCGGTTCCCTATGTTCTTTTTCCCGAGGCAATGCAGCGGTGGCTTGCCAGGATCGGCCAGATGCCGGCCGGATTTTTGCGGGTCACGGGACTTTTTGCCCTTGGATTCGGCCTGTTTCTTTGCTATCTCACCCAGCGAACTGGACTGTTTCCCTGACGGTAGAGTTCGGATCCCCCGATTTCTCTCTCCTCCCTCGCATCAGTAAGCCCCAATGGAATTCATGACCAGCAACGCTGATTTTTTTCTTGCCTCCTATCACTTCGTCCTGCCCGAAGAAAATATCGCCCAGCATCCCCTTGTTCGGCGTGATTCTTCGCGGTTGCTGGTGGTGGATTGTCTGGCCGGTGAGACTAGGGATCGTCAATTTGCCGACCTCTCTGACTATCTTGCTCCAGGGGATCTTCTGGTGGTCAACAACACTCGGGTTTTTCCCGCCCGCCTGCTGGGCCGGAAGGAAACCGGCGGCAAGGCGGAGCTGTTGATTTTGGAGTACCCGGTTTCAGAGGCAGGGGCTGCCAGCGGAGATACGGATGACTGGCGGCAGGCCGAGGTGGTCGGACTGGTGAAAAGCGCCAAGCGACCGCAGCCTGAAGGAAAGCTGTTTTTTTCGGAAAATCTGCGCGGCACGGTGCGGGAGTTGCTCCCCGGCGGCAAGGTGCGGGTGACTTTGCAGTATCGGGGAGATCTGGCCCGGCTTCTGGAAGCGCACGGGCAAATGCCCCTGCCCCCTTATATCCGTCGGGAAGAAGGGCCGATCGAGGAAGATCGGCAGCGCTATCAGACGGTCTATGCCCAAAATCCAGGGGCGGTGGCCGCGCCAACTGCGGGGCTTCATTTTACCCCCGAGCTTTTGGCGAGGATTCAGGCGCAAGGGGTCCGGATTGCCCAGGTCACGCTGCATGTCGGGTATGGAACCTTTGCCCCGGTTCGGGTCGAGGATATCCGGGAGCATGCGATCCACGCCGAATATCTTATGGTTTCCGAGGAGACAGCCGTGCTGGTCAACGAAACACGGACAGCAGGGGGGAGGGTTTGGGCCGTGGGCACCACCTCGGTGCGAGCCCTGGAGTTTGCCGCTAAAGATACGGGGAAGGTCTCGGCCCGAAGCGGTTTTTGTGATCTGTATATCTATCCTGGCTATCGGTTCAGGGTGGTTGACAACTTGATCACCAACTTCCATCTGCCGCAGTCATCCCTGCTCTTTCTGGTCAGTGCCTTGGCGGGACGGACGCGGATTCTTGCGGCTTACAGGGAGGCAGTAGAAAAGGGGTACAGATTTTACAGCTACGGGGACGCCATGGTCTTGATTACCAGACATCCCCGAGGGTGATTTTGTTCAGTCGCACTTGCAGGCGCAGCCTTCCTTGGTCACACAGGAGGAGGATGCGTCGACGCTTGTCGCCGGACATGAGCTTGCCTTGCCGGGGCTGTTGCTGTAACCATCGGAGTACCAGCCCCCGCCTTTCAGCTGGAAGGAGCTTCTGGAGATAAGTTTCTTGAGGCTGCCTGCGCAGGATGGGCAGGTGGTCAGCGGTTTGTCTGACAGGCTCTGCTGCTTTTCAATCACATCTTGGCAGGCCTCACACTGGTATTCATAGATAGGCATTTCTGGTCCCTCCGTTTTGAGTCCAGTACGGTGATACGTTAAAAAAAAGCACCGGAAACAGATTTTTTGCTTGTTTCCAGCGAAACATCTGTAAAATTGCT
>JAZDIS010000045.1:0-3899 GCA_043804705.1 Pseudomonadota bacterium
TGGAGTTGTGAGGGGGTTGTTCCGCAAAACGGAAAAAGAAAAAGCCCTGATTTCTCAGGGCTTTCGGGACGAAACCGGACGTTGCCGGATTATGAACTGGTGGCGATGCAGGGACTTGAACCCCGGACACTACGGATATGAGCCGTATGCTCTAACCAGCTGAGCTACATCGCCGAGCAAAAGAAGTCCTTATATTCAAGATTTTGCGGCAATTGTCAACCACAAAAAAAGCCTCCGGTCTTTCCGCGCACGAAAAAACCGGAGGCTGCTCGCAGTACAAAGAAAACGAAGCGAGGCGCGGCGCTTACATCATGCCGCCCATGCCACCCATGCCGCCCATGCCGCCAGGCATGCCGCCGCCCGCGCCGCCCTTGTCTTCCTCGGGATGCTCGGCAATCATGCATTCGGTGGTGAGCAGCAGCCCGGAAACGCTGGCTGCATTCTGCAGGGCGAAACGGGTTACCTTGGCAGGATCGATGACCCCGGCCTCTATCAGGTCTTCAAACTTCTCGGTGTCGGCGTTGAAGCCCTTGGAGCCCTTCATGTTCTTGACATGCTCAACAATCACCGAACCTTCGAGGCCGGCGTTGTTGGCGATCTGACGTACCGGCTCTTCGAGAGCCCGGGCCACGATCTGCTTGCCAAGCTCCATCTCAGGGGTAAGCTTGAGTTTCTTGAGCGCGTCCAGACAGCGCAGATAGGCAACGCCGCCGCCGGGAACAATACCCTCTTCCACTGCGGCGCGGGTAGCGTTCAGTGCATCTTCCACCCGGGCCTTCTTCTCTTTCATCTCGATCTCGGTGGCTGCGCCGACATTGATCACCGCAACGCCGCCGATCAACTTGGCCAGACGCTCCTGGAGCTTCTCGCGATCGTAGTCGGAGGTTGAAGCGTCGATCTGGGCCCGGATCTGCTTGACCCTGCCTTCAAGATTTTTCTTGTCGCCGGCGCCATCCACGATGGTGGTGGTGTCCTTGTCCATGACGATGCGCTTGGCGGTGCCGAGATCTTTGATGGTGACGTTCTCCAGCTTGATCCCGAGGTCTTCGGTGATCACCTGGCCGCCGGTGAGGGTGGCGATATCTTCCAGCATGGCCTTGCGGCGATCGCCAAAGCCGGGGGCCTTGACTGCCGCTACGCTCAGGGTGCCGCGCAGTTTGTTGACCACCAGGGTGGCCAGGGCCTCGCCGTCCACGTCCTCGGCGATGATGCACAGGGGACGGCCCATCTTGGCGATCTGCTCAAGGATGGGAAGCAGATCCTTCATGCTGCCGATCTTTTTCTCGTTGATCAGGATAAAGGGCTCTTCCAGGTTCACTTCCATCTTCTCTGCATCGGTGACAAAATACGGAGAGAGGTAGCCGCGGTCGAACTGCATGCCCTCGACCACGTCCAGGGTGGTCTCCATGCCTTTGGCTTCTTCCACGGTGATAACGCCTTCCTTGCCCACCTTGTCCATGGCCTCGGCGATGATGTTGCCGATGGTGGCGTCATTGTTGGCGGAGATGGTGCCGACCTGGGCGATTTCCTTCTGCTCCTTGGTGGGCTTGGCGATTTTCTTCAACTCGGCAACCACGGCCTCGACAGCCTTGTCGATGCCGCGCTTGATGTCCATGGGGTTGTTGCCGGCGGCAACCAGCTTGGAGCCTTCGGAGTAGATGGCCTGGGCCAGGATGGTGGCGGTGGTGGTGCCGTCACCGGCCACGTCGGAGGTCTTGGAGGCAACCTCCTTGACCATCTGGGCGCCCATGTTCTCGAAGCGGTCCTTTACCTCGATCTCCTTGGCAACGGAAACGCCGTCCTTGGTGATGATGGGTGCGCCGTAGGATTTCTCGATCAGCACATTGCGGCCCTTGGGGCCAAGCGTTACCTTGACCGCATTGGCCAGGATGTTTACGCCATTCAGGATGGACTCGCGGGCTTTCACGCCGTATTTGATATCTTTTGCTGCCATAATGGTAATTCTCCTTTCCGTCTAATCACAAAAAATTACAAAACTTGGTGGAGTAACGGGTTAGCGACGTAAGGTTATTTTCCCTCAACAACCCCGAGCACATCATCCTCACGCATGATGAGGTAATCCTCGCCATCGATCTTGATCTCGGTGCCGCCATATTTGGAAAACAGGACCCGGTCGCCGGCCTTGAGCTCAACGGCTACCCGCTCGCCCTTGTCGTTAAGGCGGCCATTGCCAACGGCGATAACCTTGCCCTCGGCCGGTTTTTCCTTAGCGCTGTCGGGGATAAAGAGCCCACCCTTGGTTTTCTGCTCTTCCTCCAGTCTTTTGACCAGGATACGATCATTCAACGGACGAATTTTCATGTAATGCCTCCAGTTGTGTTTGGTAATGAATTGTGTGTAACCATGAAACGAAACAGCGGGCACAGGCGCCCAAAGCGTTTCCCGACCCGTAAGCCGTCGTGCAAACGGCTCTTAAATGAAGCGGCAGGGAAGACCGCTTTGCGCGACGCTTTCCTGCCTTGGTGGCCACACAATATGTATCGGGCCTTAAAAAATCAAGAGCTGCTGATTACTTTTTTTGCAAAATAATATCAAGATGTTATCGTGATCGCCTGACGCCAGGCCATTTCCAGCCCGGCAAAACCTCACAGCCGTGTCACCCAGCCATACGGGTCTTCCTTGGCCCCATACTGGATGGCCTGGATTTCATCAAACAGCCTCTGGGACAAAGCGCCGGTTTTCCCGTTGTTGATCAGGCAATCCCGGCCCTTGTAATGCAGGGAGCCCACCGGCGAGATCACCGCCGCGGTGCCGGTGCCGAAAATCTCCTTGAGCGATCCGTTTTCCTGGGCCGCCAGAACCTCGTCGATGGAAATCCTGCGCTCCACCACGGTAAGACCCCAGCCCTTGGCCATCTGGATGACCGAATCGCGGGTAACCCCGGGCAGGATACTGCCGCCCAGCGGCGGGGTGATGATCTCTTCGCCGATGACGAAGAAGATATTCATGGTGCCGACTTCCTCGATGTAACGCCGCTCCACGGCATCGAGCCAGAGCACCTGGGTAAACCCGGCCTGATGGGCCTCCACCGCCGCCATGATGCTGGCGGCATAGTTGCCGGCGGCCTTGATATGACCGATCCCGCCGGGCACTGCGCGGACATATTTGTCGGTGACATAGATCTTGACCGGGTTGAATCCCTCCGGGTAATAGGCACCCACCGGGCTCAGGATGACGTAAAACAGGTATTCCTTGGCCGGTCGCACCCCCAGGGCCGCCTCGGTGGCGATCATGGTGGGCCGGATGTAGAGGGTGGCGCCATCGGCCGTGGGAATCCAGTCCTGATCGAGGCGCAGCAGCTCCTGCAACGCGGCGAGCACCTCGTCCACCGGCAACTGCGGCATGCAGAGCCGCGCCGCCGACCGGTTCATCCGCTCGATATTTGCCGCCGGGCGAAAGAGGTAGATGCCGCCGTCCTTGCCCCGGTAAGCCTTCATCCCTTCAAAAATAGCCTGGCCGTAATGCAGCACCATGGCCGCCGGGTCCAGGGAAAAATTCCGGTACGGCTGGATCGCGGCATCGTGCCAGCCCCTGCCCTCGGTATAAGGGATGACCAGCATGTGATCGGTAAAATGCCTGCCAAAACCCAGGGCATTTTGATCCGGCTTGGGCTTTGCCTCTGTATCCGTGATTTTTTCCAGTTGTATATCCATGCTCTCTTCCTCGAACAAAACTCTCCATTGGGGATGCGTAACAGCCGTGCGGCAAGGCTTTTCGCCCACAATCCGGCTAAAAAATCAAAATCAAGGACCACAAATATAAATGATAATGCGCTTCGCTGAAACAACTTATTGATGGTGCCACAGGAAACGTGCGCATAAAAGTCACGGGGGGGGAGGGACAATGGGGGGGGAAGAAGATAAGGTGGGCGGGGCGAG
>JAZDIS010000046.1:0-4047 GCA_043804705.1 Pseudomonadota bacterium
GATCCAATTTTTCCGAGGCCACCCGGATGCTTTCCGCACCCTTGGCAACAATGGTCTTACCCTTGCTCTCCATGACCATTTTTTGTTCGGCCAGTGCGGCGTCGATACTGGTTCTTGAAACAAGCTGCTCTTCAATGAGCAATTCCCCCAGCGGCTTCTGCCGTTCAAGGATTTTCCCAAGGGCGTCGACGGAGATCTCCCCCTTTTCCACCAGAATCTCGCCAAGCCTTTTGTGCCCTTCAAAATCATCCTGGCCCTCCACGGCCAAAACCGTCACCTTCACCTCGCAGCTCGATTCGGCAAAGACCAGCACATCCTCGACCCCGTTGAGCCCCTTATCCGTGGTGAGCAGTATTTCCCACCGCTCCCCGAATTCCAGGACCTCCAAGGCTCCCGTCTCCTTCTCATGGAGAAATACCGTGCACTCGCCGAGCTTTTTCAGCTCGTCAAGCAGCGGCTCCAACGTGTTCCCACCGACAAAAAAATCCGGCGTCGGCTGGAGATGAATCCGGTAATGGGTCATCCTGCCCGCAGTGGGATCCTTTTCCTCCTCCGGAGCCGCCGCCGAGACCGCCGGGGCGGGAGCCGCCTGCTCCTTGGCCGGCGGCGCTCCGCCGCCGGCCAAGGCCTGCAACGAAGCAATAATTCGCTGCCCCTCCACAGAATCAGCCTCGCCTCCGCCGGTGGCGGCATCGAGCAGGGCGCGAATATGATCCCTGGAGGCCAGGGTCAGGTCAATCAACTCCGTGCTCACAGGCACCGTTCCCTCCCGAACCTTGTCCAGAGCCGTTTCCACATGGTGGGTGAACCCGGCGATATCATCGAAGCCAAACATCGCCCCGGACCCCTTTATCGTATGCATGGCCCGGAAAACCCGGCTCACTATCTTGAGATCGGCGGGATCCTTCTCCAGCTCCAACAAAGAGGTTTCCAATTCCTCAAGAAGTTCTCCCGCTTCCTCACGAAAAACCTCAGCATATTCCGAATCCGCCATGGATCACCTTTCCTGTTCAGCTGTATCTTGCAACATCAGGTTAATAGCGCTCAAAATCCTTAAGGTCATCCAAGGCAATATTAGTCCCGCCGTCCCCTGATGCAGAGTTCTGCTTGCCAATATTCCCGGAGCGGACAAACTTCGTTTTCTTTGCCAAAGGCAATGGCAAGGGAGCTCGCACTGATCCCTGTCCGCCACCAGAGAAGTTACTGGCCTGGCGTCTTTGCCCCCCTGTCTCCTCCATCTTGAAAAAGGCGATGGTTTCCATCATCTGGGAGGCTTGCGCTGTCAGTTCCTCACTGGTAGAGGCCATTTCCTCAGCGGCCGCGCTGTTGCTTTGAATCACCTGATCAAACTGCTGGATGGCTTTGGTGTTCTCCTCAATGCCCCGCGCCTGCTCGTTGCTGGCCGCATCAATTTCCTGCACCAGTTCCGCGGTTTTCTGGATTTGGGGGAGAATATCGTTGATCAACCGGCCGGCATTGGTTGCCGTGGCCACGCTGCTGTTGGCAACCTGCTTGATCTCCTGGGCAGAAACCTGGCTGCGTTCAGCAAGCTTACGCACCTCCGAGGCAACCACGGCAAAGCCCTTGCCGTGCTCCCCAGCCCGGGCCGCTTCGATGGCAGCGTTCAAGGCCAGCAGGTTGGTCTGCCGGGCGATCTCTTCGATGAGCTCAATCTTTTCCGCAATATGCTGCATGGCGGTAACGGTTTCCGCCACAGCCTCGCCACCGGCCCCGGCATCAGTCGCGGTCTTGCTGGCAATGCTTGAGGTCTGCCGGGCATTCTCGGCGGTCTGGGCCACGGTGCTTGCCAGCTCTTCCATGGACGAAGAAATCTCCTCCACCGAGGCGGCCTGTTCGCTGGCACCCTGGGAGACCTGCTGGGAGCTGCTGCTCAATTCATGGCTGCCTGCGGCAACCTGATCGGCGGCCCCTCGCACATCCTGGATGATCTCCCGAAGTTTCAGCACCATGGAGTCCAGAGCCTCGGCCAGCTGCCCGATCTCATCCTCATTGTTGGCCTCCATCTTTGTATGGGCCAAATCGCCGCCGGCGATCCGCTGGGCAACGCCAACCATCTTACCAAGGGCCGAAGCGATCCTGCCGGAAAAAACAAAGGCCAGAATAATGGTGAAAATAATAATGGCCATGCCCAGCACGATGCTGACAATATTCGCCATCTTGATGGTGGAAAGGGCGGCTGCGATCTCATGCTGCGCCTCCCCCTCCATCTCCTCCTCAATTTTGTCCACCCGCTTGCCCAATTCCTCGGCGGCAACGTCGAACTCCTCCATGGCTTTGGTGGCCAGGGCCAACTCCCCTTTTACATAAAATTCCGCAGCACGTTTTCCCTTTTCAAGGAATTCACCAAACAACTTCTCGATCTCCTCGAACTCGCTGCGCTCCTCCGGGTGGAGCGCCTTCAGCGCCTCGGCATGCTCCCGGAATCGGGCGACATGCTCCCCGGCATCCTTGTTGGCGGCAAGCAGAACCTCGGCGGTGCGCACCGCACTGGCATCGGTTAATATCTCCTGTACTTGGAGCGACTCGAGCTTGAGGCCCATGGCCATCTCGTTGCCGCCATAGCCCTTGTCTCTTGCCTCTTCCACGCTACTGGTCACCCGGCCCTGAAAAAATACGCTCACCAGGAGCTGGATCACCAAAACCAGACAAACCCCGCCAAAAGCTAACAGCATCTTGTTTCTGATATTTTTTTTCATTTCCTCTCCCTCCGGGGATGTGGAGCCTTATTATTCCTCTTCTCAGTACCGCTCGAAATCTCCATCACCGGCCCCCGGCAGGGACAGCTTCACCCCTTTGCCCTTACCGGATATTTTTTTCCCCGCCGGACCGGGAGAAACAGGCAAGGCCGGAGGTCGCCCCTGGGGCCGGAACCTGCCTTCCATCTCCACCTTGAAAAAAGCGATGGTTTCCTGCAGATGAGCGGCCTGGGCCGTCAGCTCCTCGCTAGTGGATGCCATCTCCTCGGCGGCCGCACTGTTGGCTTGGATCACTTGGTCAAATTGCTGGATGGCCCGAGCGTTCTCGTCGATGCCCCGGGCCTGCTCGTTGCTGGCCGCGTCGATCTCATGGACCAATTCGGCAGTTTTCTGAATCTGCGGCACGATATCGTTGATGAGCTTGCCCGCGTTGGAGGCGGTCTCCACGCTGGCCCCGGCAACGACCTTGATTTCCTGGGCCGAAACCTGGCTGCGCTCCGCGAGCTTCCGCACCTCGGCGGCCACCACGGCAAAGCCCTTGCCGTGTTCTCCGGCCCTTGCCGCCTCGATGGCGGCATTGAGCGCCAACAGATTGGTCTGCCGGGCGATCTCTTCGATCAATTCGATCTTGGTGGCGATGAGCTGCATGGCCGCCACGGTTTCCGCCACCGCCTTGCCACCATCCACGGCATCGGCTGCGGCCTTGGTGGAAATAGCCGCGGTCTGCCGGGCATGGTCGGCGGTCTGGGCCACGGTGCTCGCCAGCTCCTCCATGGATGAGGAAATCTCCTCCACCGAAGCGGCCTGCTCGCTGGCCCCTTGCGAGACCTGCTGGGAGCTGCTGCTCAGCTCCTGGCTGCCGCTGGCGACCTGATCGGAAGCACCGCGCACGTCGGTGATGATCTCCTTGAGCTTTTCGACCATGTCATGCAGGGCCTGAATCAGTTCATCCTGCTCGCTCCGTTTCTTCATCTTAACCAGCAGATTGCCTCCGGCGATCTCGCGGGCCGCACCGGTGATCTCGTTCAAGGCGTTGATCAAGGTGCCCAGCGCCGAGCCTATGCCGTCAAAGACCTGTTTCACCGAATTGGTATCGGTATCGGCGAGCTCGGTTTCGATGGCAAGGGAGAGATCGCCCTCGGCGATCTTTGCAAGACACTCCACCAGCTTCTGGGTCTCGATATCCTGATAGTTGGCAATCTTTGTCGCAACCCGGGCCGCCTTCTTGATCGCGGTCTGGTCGCTCACCACCTCAAAAGCGCCGATGATCTTACCCTGTTCGTCACGGAGCGGCGTGGCGCTATAGCTGATATCCAGATCCAGCCCCCCA
>JAZDIS010000047.1:0-9806 GCA_043804705.1 Pseudomonadota bacterium
ACCCAGGCCCATGCAGCCCTCGCCGATGTTTCTTTTTCTATGAACACAGGCGAAACTCTTGGACTCATCGGCGCCAACGGCGCGGGCAAGAGCACGGCCATTAAGCTACTCATGGATTTCATCCGGCCGGATGCCGGCTCCATCGCCATCTTAGGGCACACTCCGGCCCAACACGCGATCCGTCGCCAAGTCGGTTATCTGCCGGAGACCGCCAATTTTCCCTCGAACCTCACCGTTCTGGATATGCTGCGCTTTACAGGCAGCACCTGCGACATGCCGCAACAGGATGTTAAGACCGGTTCTGAAAAATGGCTACGTCGTCTCGGGTTGTGGGATGCCCGCAAGAGACCGCTACGGAACTACTCCAAAGGCATGCAGCAACGGGCCAACTTTGCCATCGCCTTACTCAACGACCCGGAACTATTAATCCTCGACGAGCCCATGAGCGGCCTGGATCCTCTCGGCCGAGCCGATATTCTCGCACTCATTACCGAATTGAAAAGACAGGGCAGATCCATCCTTTTCTGTTCGCATATTCTGGAAGACGTGGACCGCTTGGTGGACCGAGTTTTGGTGCTGCACAAGGGCCAAAAGTTCTTCGAAGGCCAGCCCCATTCCCTGGCTGAACAGCAGGATTGCCCGACCTTTGTGGATGGGTATCTCAGCCTTGTAGAACAGGTGCAAAAATGACTGGCGCCCCCAAACGCATCCTAGCCCTCGCCCGCCTCGTCCTACTCGATGGCCTGCGCCGTCATGCGCTCCTTGGTCTTGTTGTTCTTTCGGTGGCGGCTCAGGCAGGAGCCCTGCTGTTCTTTGATTTCATCCCCAGGGATATCGGCAGAGCCTCCAGCGATTTCATCCTTTCTGTTGCCTGGCTTTCCGGCTTTATCTTTCTTTTTTTCCACGGGGTGCAAGTCATCGCCTTGGATGAGGAAAGAAAGGTCATCTACAGCCTGCTTGCCAGGCCGATCTCGCGCGGTGAATATGTGCTTGGCATTTTCTCCGGTCTGGCAGGACTTCTTCTGTTGCTGAACCTGCTCCTGTGCGCCCAAGGCTTTGGCACCCTGCTGATCATCAAACAGATGGTACTGCCGGTGTACTTCAGCCAGTTCAATATGCTGTCATACCTGTTGTCCTGGCTCGGCCTTGTTGCCATGGAGCTGATGCTGCTTTCCGTCATTCTCCTGTTCTCCGGCCTGGTGCGCGGCAGCTTCCCGGTGCTGCTCATCTCTCTTTCCTTTTATGCCATCTGCTCCGGCCTGCCGGTGGTGCGTGAAGCCTTAAACCAGAAAACTGCGCAAGAAGGGCCGCAACAGCTATTGGAGAGCATGCTGCTGTGGCTGACTGCGATTTTTCCGGATTTTGACCGCCTGGATTTCAAAAACATGATCGCCTCTTCGGCTTCGTTGCCGGACATCTCGCTCATGCTGGTCAACTTCGGACTGACCATCTCCTATATCGGTCTCTTTCTCTGGCTTGCCTGCCTCGTCTACCAGCGCCGGGACCTGCAATGAGCACTAGACTGCCCCTCTTTTTGCTTCTGCTTTTCTTCTATGGGGCGCTCTTTTTCTGGCAGGAGACCCGCTTTTTCGAGAGCCGCCAGCAGCTATCCCACCCCTTACCCCCCGCAATCCAGAAGATTGCCCTCGGCTACCTTCGCCAACTGGGCGGCGAGATGCAGTTTATCAAGGCCAGTGTTTTTTATGGCGGCCTCAAGCCGGGCCGTGATCCGCTGGAATATACAGAACCCCTTGCCCGCCACTTTACCGCCGCCGCCACATTGCACCCGGCGTTCATCGACACCTACTTCCTCTGCCAAGGAACTCTGCCCCATGTCAACAACGACTACGCCCGGTACGCAAATAATGTGCTTGAGCAAGGAATGGCCGCCCTGCCGGACAACTTTGTGCTCCCTTTTTTTGTTGGCTTCAACCATTTCTACTACCTTGATGAGCCTCTGGAGGCGGCGCGCCTTTTTCATCTTGCCGCAGCAAAGCCCAATGGCCCTCCTATTCTGGAGCACCTTGCCAACATCCTCTCAGCCGAGGGCGGAAATATTTACGCCGCGCTGATAGGGCTGCGGGGCATGTACGCATCCGAAAAAAATGAGCTGGTCAAAATGCGGTATGCAGAAGAAATCACCGCTTTTGAAAAAGCGGTTACGGTTCTTGAAGCTATACAGCGTCACGAAAAAATAAAAGGGATGCCTCCTGTAGCCTTGGCTGATCTTGTCCCGGAGTATCTGCCAGCGATCCCCGATGTTGGCCCAATTTTCACGCTTGAATGGAAGCCGCCCCATCTTGGCGTTGTACGCGTTGCGAAGAAGACAACCCCACGCCGATAGTCCGTTGCCCGACACTAGACCCATCGAGTAGAATCCATATCCGGTCCGGCTTGACGGAACTCCTCCCACAATGTACAGTATTCCTGTACGTAATATAATCCGGGAGAATACCATGCCAATCCAGACTACCTACACCGATGCACGCGCCAGATTCGCCGGCCTTTGCGATGCCGCGACAACAAATCGGGAGACCATCATTATTAAGCGGCGTGGCGCGGAAGACGTGGCGCTTATTGCCGCCGACGAGCTTGCAAGCCTCCAGGAAACCGCCCACCTCTTGCGCTCCCCAGAGAATGCCCGCCGCCTTCTTGCCGCCCTGGAAAGGGCATTGAAACGGGAAGGACGAGCCGAATCGCCACAAACACTCAAAAATGAACTGGGGCTTGAGTGAAAAAATCCACCCCGGCCAGCGACAAAAGCTCCAGGGCCGCAGTGTTTCATCCTGAGTTCCGGGAGGACCTCCGTCACTGGGTGGAAACAGAGCGGAAGATTGCCTTGCGTGCCTTTGCCATCATCGAGGCTGTAATACGTGATCCTTTCCGTGGCATCGGCAAACCCGAACCATTGAAATACCTGGTCCCCGGCACCTGGTCCCGGCGGTTGACGCAGGAGCACAGAATTGTCTATCTGGTGACTGATGAGAGGGTGGATTTTCTCCAGGCGCGGTATCATTATTAACCCGGTTCGTCAGCAAAATCCGTGGGCACTGAGGTTCTGGCAGGCCAGATGTTATGAGAAAGACCAGTTGCCCAAGCAAAAAATTGGGACATATCCTTCCTTTATGGTTCACAATATTTCCCCCACAAAAAAACTTGCACATGACCATGGTGATGACTATAGTCACAATATCCGTTACAATTAAGAAAAGGGGAAAGACATGCAAACAGTCAAGGCTTCGGAATTCAAGGCAAAATGCTTGCATTTCATGGATGAAGTGAACCAGACGGGGGAAGAAATCGTAATTACCAAGAATGGAAAACCTGTCTCCATCCTGAAGCCGTATCGAACGCCGCCGACAACACTCTTCGGGCTGCATAAAGGGAAAATAGAGAGCAAGGACGATCTGATCGCTCCGCTGGATATTGCCTGGGATGCGGAATAATGCTGCTTCTTGACACCCATGTTCTTGTCTGGCTGGACGAAGGGAACCCGCGATTGGGAAAAACCGCGCTGCAAACAATCAACGAATCTCTGACAAACAGCCAGCTTGGCGTAGCGACCATCAGTTTTTGGGAGGTTGCCATGCTGATTAAAAAACAACGATTGGCCATGCAGACAGAACTTGCAGACTGGCGCTTTGAGCTGCTGCAAGCCGGGTTACTTGAAATCCCTCTGCGCGGCACAACGGCGATTCGCGCAGGCCAATTGCCCCTGTTTCACGGTGATCCCGCCGACCGCATGATTGTTGCCACAGCAATGGAGAATGGGGCTACGCTCATGACGGCTGACGAGAAGATTCTCTCATGGAAGCAATTAAACGAGAAAATTGACGCCCGCCTCTAAAAAAAGCCATTATCCCTTGCTCTTCAATACCTGTTCCTGATTCAATAGCTCCCCAGATATTGAGAGTTATTCCCCAAGAATCTCCGACTCCCACTCACGAACCCCATGACAACAACCAACAAAAATATCCGGATAAAAGAGATCGCCGACGGCCAGGCAATACACGACCTTTTTCTGGTCCGGGAGATGAACCGGGGCGAGACCAAGGCCGGCAAGCCTTATCTGAGCCTGGTCCTGATGGACGCCAGCGGCGAAATCTCGGGCCGGGTCTGGGAGAATGCCGAACGGCTCATGGACGAATGCCCGGCCGGGGCCGTTGTTTCCGTTACCGGTCAGGCCCAGGCCTACAAAGGCATCCTCCAGCTCCGGATTGACACCCTCAGCCGAGTGGCGGAGAGCGAGGTGGATTTGGCCCTGTTTGTCCCCTCCACCCGGGGCAACATCGCCCTCATGGCCAAGGAGCTGGTCAAGCTGGCCGGCAGTGTGGAGAACCCTTTTTTGAAGGAGCTGCTCCTCTCCCTGTTCGGGGAACGTAAGCTCATGGCCGCCATGAAAAAGGCGCCGGCAGCCAAGGCGATGCACCACGCCTATGTGGGCGGCCTGCTGGAACACACCCTGGCCGTGGCCCGGCTGGCGGACAGCGTCAGCGGACTTTATCCGAGCCTGGACCGCTCCCTGCTCCTGACCGGGGCGCTTCTCCACGACCTCGGCAAGCTGAAGGAATTCAGCTTCGATTCCTTCCCCTTTGAATACTCGGATCGGGGCCGGTTGGTTGGGCACATGGTTCTGGGGATCGAGATGATTCAGGAAAAAATCAATGGCATCTCCGGGTTCCCGGAAGATCTGGGCGACCGGCTCAAACACCTGATCCTGAGCCATCACGGCCGGTATGAGTTCGGCTCCCCCTCCCTGCCCATGATGCAGGAGGCGTTTGCCCTGAACTTTTTGGACGACCTCGACGCCAAGATCAACTACCTGGATCGGCTGGCAGGGCAGGCAAAGGGCGAAGGCTATCAATGGACAGAGTTCCAGCGCAACCTGGAACGGTTCCTCTTTGTCAAGGGGCACCGGGCGGATGATGGCTCGTCTCCCTTGACCCAAACGCAGGATAACGGGGTCGATCCCCGCCAGCGCACCCTGTTCGGCCTGTAACCCCAGCCCCTACTTCATACACCATTCGTAGGCATTCTGGAACATCCTCAGCCAGGGCGAGACCTCCAACTGCTTCATCTCCTCGGGCAGCCAATGGCATTGCCAGGGCAGAAAGGCCCGTTCCGGATGCGGCATCATGGCGAGATGGCGGCCATCGGGTGAACAGAGACCGGTGAGGCCGCCGGGCGAGCCGTTGGGGTTCAGGGGATAGGCCTCGGTGGGCTGGCCCGCGTCGTCCACATAGACCAGGGTGGCAAGATTGCCGGCCAGCACCTCCGCCTTGATGGCCGGGTCTGGAAAATGAAGGAACCCTTCGCCATGATCCACGTGGATGCCGAAGGTCAGATCCTCCATGCCCTTAAGCATCATGGCCGGGCTCTTGAGCACCTTGACCGTAACCCAGCGCGATTCGAAACGGCCTGAGAGATTGTGGATAAAGCGGGGCTGCTGCTCCGCCGGGAGCCGCCCCTGCCAGGGCACCAACCCCAGCAGGCCGAAGAGCTGGCAGCCGTTGCAGATCCCCAGAGTGAAGGTATCGGGCCTGTCGTAAAAGGCCTGGAACATACCCTTGAGCCTTTCGTTGAAAAGGATCGTCGCGGCCCAGCCCTTGGCGGATTCGGGTACGTCGGCGTAGGAGAAGCCGCCCACCGCAGCCAGCCCCCGAAAGCCATCCAAGGTAATGCGCCCGGCCAGCAGGTCGGTCATGGTCACATCCCAGGGCTCAAAACCTGCGGCGTAAAAGGCGGAGCTCATTTCACGGTCGGAGTTGGAGCCCTCATCGCGCAGGATCGCCACCTTTGGCTTATCGGGTTTGGCCAGCACCACGGCTGCGGTTTTTTCCGGGGTGAAGCTCAGGCGGTAAGTCGGCCCCTTACGGTCGTAGATATTCTGCTTCTCCTCCTCGGCGCAGGCGGGCTTGACCTGGAGCCGCTCCAGCTGGTAGCTGGTCTCCTCCCACCACTGGCGCAGAAGCCGCATGTCCTCGGCAAGCACCATGGCGCCGTTATAGCTGATCCGAATCTCCTTTGCCGCGGTGGTTGTGCCGAGAAGAACAACCGGCACCCCGTATCCAGCCAGGGTTTCACGCACCGCCTCTCCCTGGCCACCCACGCATTCCAACACCATCCCCAGCTCTTCGCTGAAGAGGGCCTCAATGGCGCTCCCCGTACCGGTCATGGCCAGGTCCAGTCCGCAGTTGCCGCTAAAGGCCATCTCCAATACGGTGGTGACCAACCCCCCGTCGCTGCGGTCATGGCCTGCAGCGATCAACCCCTTATCGATCAGCGCCTGCACCGCGCAGAAGGCCTGTTTGACCAAGGCCGGGTCGTCCATATCCGGCGATTCGTTACCGAGTTTGCCCAGGGTCTGGGCCAGGGCCGTACCGCCGAGCCGGTTTTTGCCCCCGCCCAAATCGACGAACAACAGGGTGCTGCCAGGCTGCTTGATATCCGGGCTCACCATCTTACCGATATCCGCCACCGCGCCGTACACCGAGATGACCAGCTCCCGGGGCGACTTGACCGTTTCGCTGCCGACCTTGGTGGCCATGGACAGGCTGTCCTTGCCGCCGTCCACGGCAATGCCCACCGCAATCATGGCCTCGCGCATGGCCAAAGCTGCGTCGTACATGGCCGCACCCTCGCCTTCGAGCTTGGGGGCCCACATCCAGTTGGCCGAGCATTTGACCTGCGTAAGCTCTACCACCTTAGCCCAGACCAGATTGGTCAGGGCCTCGCCCACGGCCATCCGCGCCCCGGCTGCGGGGTTGACCAGCATCTTGATGGGCTGCTCGCCGATAGCCGTGGCCACGCCGGAGCGGGCAAAATGGCTCTGGGCCAACACGGCCACGTCGCTCACCGGCAGCTGGAGCGGACCGCAGCATTGCTGCCGCACGATGAGGCCGGTGACAGCCCGGTCCACCTTGTTGGTGAGAAAGCGCTTGGAGCCCACGGAAACCAGCCGCAGGACATTGTGCAGGGCATCCTTGACACTGAGATCCTGCACCACCAGAGGCTTGAAGCCCGGCTGGCGACGATTATCGCTGAAGGTCTTGACCGGCACATTGCCCAGCAGCTCGTTGAGCTCGATATCCACCGGGGTGGAGCCATCCCGCTCGTCATGCACCACAAAACGGAGATCGCCGGTCACCTCGCCCAGCACCTCGCAGGCCACCTTTTCACGCAAGCAGATGGCCTGGAATCTGGCGATATTTTCAGGCCGGATCAGGAAGCCGTTGCGCTCCTGATACTCGGCCACATAGATTTCCAACACGCTCATGGTGGGGTCACCCACCCGGATGTTACGGATCTCGATGCGGCCGCCGGATTTCTCCACCAGCTCTTTTAAGACATTGGCCGGGCCGCCCGCGCCCTGGTCGTGGATCACGTCAATGAGAGTCTTGTCGCCCATCTCGTTGCAGGCCCGGATCACCCGGTTCATCTTCTGTTCCATCTCGGCGTCGCCGCGCTGGACTGCGTCGAAATCAAGCTCACTGACATTCTCGCCCTGGAGCATGCTGGAGGCGGCGCCGCCACCGAAGCCGACCCGGTATGCAGGGCCGCCCACCTGGACGATGAGCATGCCCTTTTCCTCCTTGGCCTTGGCGGTGTGCCTCGCGTCGATCTGGCCGACCCCGGCGGTGAACATGATGGGCTTCAAGAAGCCCCACCGCTCGCCGTCGTCCAACCGCAGATCAAAGGAGCGGGTAAAACCCAGGACCAGGGGCTCGCCGAATTTGTTGCCGTAATCCGAGGCGCCGTTGGATGCCTCGATCTCGATGGTCAGGGCTGAGGCCAGGTTATCCGGACAATCGTAACGGTTCTCCCAAGGCAGGTCGTAGCCGGGGATATGGAGATTGGCCACGCAGTAGCCTGCGGTTCCGGCCATGACAAAGCCGCCCTTGCCGGTGCCCTGCACGTCACGGATCCGGCCGCCGGTGCCGGTTTCGGCCCCTGGGAACGGGGCGACCCCGGTGGGGAAGTTATGGGTCTCGGCGGTGAGCAGCACATGGTAGACCACCTCCTGGGCGGCGAGGGGGGACGGCGCGCCCGGTTCGTCCGGAAGGAGAGTAGTGATCCTGTGGCCCTCCACGGCGCTGGAGTTGTCCTTGAAAGCGATGACGCTGCCCTTGGGATGGGCGGTGAGGGTGTCGGTGACCAGTTGGAACAGGTTGCTCTTCTGCTCCTCGCCGTCGATGATCTGCTTGCCCCTGAAAAAGCCGTGCCGGGAGTGCTCGGAGTTGGCGTTGTTGAGATCCATGATCTCGACGATGGTGGGATTGCGCTTGTGCTTGGTGACAAAGTAGTCGTAGTAGAAATTCCGGTCCCACTCGTCCATGGAGATGCCGGGGATGGCCAGCAGCCCGTCCGGCCCCTGACCGATGAGGTCGATTGTATACACCGGCTCCGGGGTCACCCCGGTTTCAAAGGTGGTGAGCGGCGCAATGTATTGGCACTCGGTCATCCGGTCGTGGTTTGCCGCGACAAAGGTGGGGAGATCATCACTCGCATCCACCAGAAAGCGGCGGGACCGTTCCACCCGGGTTACCGTATCAAGGCCGATGGCCCGGCAGATGGAGACCAGATTCGACGACCAGGCCGTGGCGAAATTGAGCCGCGGCCCAAGCTCCACCACCCGTTCCCCGGCAAGATTAGGGGTGCCGGCGACCGTTTCGGCCAAAAAACCGTCCGCCAGCACCAACCGCAGCCGATCCAGCTCGGCTGGGGCAAGGGGGGAGGTGCTTTCGATATTGAAACAGTATTCACGAATGCCATCAATGGCGCGGTACAACTGGCGGACTGTCGTTCCCATGGTCTTATCCTAAAAGTGTGTATGCACAAGCAGCGGCAAAAACAATATCGCCATTTGGCTGGCCCAAACGGCATAAGGCGCCGGACCGAAAATGGTCGAGAAAATACAGATTATTTCGTAACGGCCCCAAAACAAGCCCCAACCTATCATTAAACCACACTTTTTTCCGCAGGAAATTGCGTTACCCCGACAAAAAAACCTTTTTTCCCCTGCCAGTCTTCCCCCCCGCCCCTGCGGGACTCCTCAGCACCTTGTCCTGCGGAGCCTCGCTTTCGCCCCTGCCTTTCGCCTTGCGCCTTTCGCCTTGCGCCTTTATGATGCGGCCATGAAACAGCTCCAGGAAAACAGCCCCCTTTCTTTTGCCGGAATCATCGGACAGGACAAGGCGAAAAAACTGCTGCACCGCGCCGTGGCACAAGAACGACTGAGCCATGCCTTACTCTTCAAAGGCCCCATGGGGGTGGGCAAAAAAACCTGTGCCCGGACCTTTGCCGCCACCCTCAACTGCCACAGCCCGGCGGGCCACGAGCCCTGCGGCCAGTGCTCCTCCTGCCGCAAGTTTAATGCCGGCAGCCACCCGGACTTTATCGTGATCGAGCCGGATGGTGCGGCCATCAAGATCAATCAGGTGCGCGAACTTAAAAAAACCTTGGCCGTCCCGCCCTTCGAGGCGAAAATCCGGGTGGTGCTGCTCTGCGAGATCCACACCATGCGGCGGGAGGCGGCCAACAGCTTGCTCAAAACCCTGGAAGAACCGCCCAGCCAGACCATGCTTATCCTCACCGCCGACGAGGCGGGCGGGATTCTGCCCACCATCCTCTCCCGCTGCCAGACCGTGCCTTTTTTCCCGCTCCCCCAGACAGAGGTGGCGAAAATCCTGGCGCTGGAGGCGGGCATAGCCCCGGAGAGCGGTGCCGCCCTGGCGGCCATGGCCGAAGGAAGCCTCGGCCGCGCCAGACTGCTCTTGGCCAAGGACCTGCTGGGGTTGCGCCGGGAA
>JAZDIS010000048.1:0-6014 GCA_043804705.1 Pseudomonadota bacterium
CTGACACATATGCGTTGGGTCGACACCTTCGCCCATGCATTCGGCCAGTCAGAGATTCACCATGCTGGAAACCTTATCCCCACCCGGTCCATCGATCAGGCCGGTTACAAAACCAACCCTGGCGTCCTCGTCAAGATGAGCGAGGATTTTCTTGAGCGGCTGCGTCACAGCCGCCAGCGCCTCAGCCGGCTCCATGGTGTCCAGAATTTGCTGTAGATTTTTCATCGTTCACCTTTTTTACGTTAAAATGCTGTCCGGTTGGCCAGCAGGTCTGTCGCCAGGCCGGTTAACTCCGCCAGGATTACCACGATCCGGCGGTCTGCCAGCGCGTAGTAAATAAAGGGCCCGCTTCTCTCCACGGTGACAAGCAACGCCCTTTTCAGCTCCTTGAGATGATGCGAGGCCAGAGGTTGGGAAATGCCAAGTTCCTCGACAATCCGTGAAACCGATTTCTTCCCCTGAGCCAGACTCAGAATGATGCGCAACCGGTTTTCATCTCCCAGCGCTTTGGCCAGGAAGGCGGCAGTCTGCAGATCGACGGGCGGCGTCGCCTTGCTGATTTGGTTGTTCGGCAAATGTTTCTCCATGCGGTTTTGCTCTTTGTCAACTTCTCGGAATCGAGACTGGTGTTGAAGTTGCGCACAACATAAATAGATATTTATATGCTTGTTTGTTTCTGTCAAGATAAAACCGGCCGGCCGGTAAAAAGTCGATACCTCCCGCAACGCCGCAAAGCCTGGAACAGCAGAAAAGCAGGCACGCCTCACATCCCACGCCATTAGAAAATCTGCCTTACACAGGCCGCCTGATTTTTTTTTTTTTGGGGGGGGGAGGAAGGCGACACCTGAACCATGAGGGTGCCACCGGGATTCCGGCAAGATTGCGCTTTATTTTTTATTTTGACTTTCCATAATCCATCACATAGGATCGCACTATGTGAAAATTACCCGGCCAAAAGGCAATGGGCGGACAAAAACGGCTTAATTTTTCATATCCCAAGACCGATAGCGGAAAAAATGGAAATTCCGTCCGCCCACCAGGGGTACCAAGACGGACAAGATCGCGAGCGTTGCGCGGTCAGGCCGGCACACTCCACTCGTCACCGCAAAAATAAACAGGGATAAATTAAAAATATACTTTATATAAAAACTGAAAATCTCAGGATATCCCCTTCGCTGTTTTTTTTATTAAAAATTTTTCAAGTAATGGAGGAAGCAATGACAACACAAAAGGAGGAAGTGATGACAACAAAAAAGAAATCATTCTGGTTCGCCTGTCTGTTGGCAGGGGGGCTGCTCATGCCCATGGCCGCAAGCGCCGCGCCGGCGGCAACGGACCTTTCCCCGGCAGACTGCATCAAGTGCCATGATCAGGCACCCCAGGACATCGCCGGCAACGGCGCAGCCCACAAAAACAAGATCACCTGCGTGGACTGCCATGCCGGCCATCCTCCCAAGGTAAAAAAGATCATCCCCGCCTGCAGTCAATGCCATTCCGGAAACGACCATTTCAAGCTGCCCAAC
The DNA here is from genome assembly GCA_043804705.1 of Pseudomonadota bacterium. Taxonomy (GTDB): domain Bacteria; phylum Desulfobacterota; class Desulfobulbia; order Desulfobulbales; family Desulfurivibrionaceae; genus Thiovibrio. Next base: position 1,524 of record JAZDIS010000048.1, read on the forward strand.
TGCCTCAGCTGCCATACGAATCCCCATACCCCTCTGATCATCAGCCTGGGTCCCAACCTCACCGCTCCTTGCCTCACCTGCCACACCGAGCAGATGGCCCAGCTCCAGGAGAAGAAAAGCAAGCACAGCGCCGTGGCCTGCAGCACCTGCCATAAGGAAAAACACAAATTCATCCCGGAGTGCGCCCAGTGCCATTCCCCGCATGTACCGGGTCAAACCCAGACCGATTGCCTGACCTGCCATAAGCCCCACAAACCCCTTGAGGTGACCTATCCGGATTCGACCCCGTCCAGCGCCTGTGCTGCCTGCCATGATGTCGCCTACAAGGAGCTGGCCGCCAGTCCGTTCAAACACTCCAAGTTCCTGTGCGCTACCTGCCACCAGGCCAAGCACAAGATGATTCCCCAGTGCCAGGGCTGCCACGGAGCTTCTCCGCATCCGGAGCCCATGCACGCCAAGTTCCCGAAATGCGGCCAGTGCCATGGCACGGCCCACAACCTGAATAAATAATCTCCCGGTTCCTGCGGGAGGACAGACAAGGGGGCAGTCGCGGCTGCGGCTGCCCCCTCTTTTTGTCTCGGCAGCACCCGAACGAACACGCCCGCTTGCACCTCAAACTCCGAAATGACCACCACCCGGCCCAAGCGGAACTCACCATGAGGAACATACAACCCATGAGTATAGAAAAAGCACTACAGACACGCAGCGAATCCAAATGTGAATTGTGCGGCGCAACAGAGGCGTTGGCTGTGTATGAAGTCCCACCCCGCGCAAACGGCAGTGTTGATGAGTGCGTGCTTCTCTGCGCAACCTGCCGCGAACAGGTTGAAGAGCCGGAGAAGGTCGATGTGCACCACTGGCGCTGCCTGAACGAGAGCATGTGGAGCCAGATCCCGGCGGTGCAGGTAATGGCCTGGCGGATGCTCAAGCGGCTGAGCACCGAAGGCTGGGCCCAGGACCTGCTCGACATGCTCTACTTGGATGAAGCCACCCAGGCCTGGGCTCAGGCAACGGGCGAAGGGAAAAGCAAGGAGGAGGCAGTCAGGTACCTCGACAGCAACGGCGCACTGCTTGCTACAGGCGACACGGTAACGCTGATCAAGGATCTCGACGTAAAAGGGGCCAACTTTACGGCCAAGCGCGGCACCGTAGTGCGGGGAATTTCACTGGTGGAGGATAACCCCGAGCAGATCGAGGCCCGGGTAAACGGCCAGAGGATTGTAATCCTGACGCAGTTTGTCAAGAAGGCTAGCTGATCGGATTTATGACCAGCGGAATAAGAGCCTTGCCTTTTCCTGGGTTGATAATCAACCGGAGAGCATGAGAGATGCCCCTTGAAACTGTTTGGGGACATCACGAGTCGGCGATTACAGGCAGGGCAGACGCGGTCCTTTTTACGAAGGCTGCTTTTGATGAATTGACTTTCCTGAAAATTCCTTATACTTTTAGACAATCCTAAAAATATTTATCTCTGGAGCAGGCGACACAGGTGCCCCTTGGGAGTAGACATCCATATGCCAGATAATCAGCCCATGCCAACGCCAAAAAGACTCAGCGCCAGCCTGGAAGATTATCTGGAAACCATCTTCCACATCATTGCCGAAAAGCAGGTGGCCAGGGCCAAGGAAATCGCCAGCGCACTTAAGGTCAGCCGCTCCTCGGTTACCGAGGCCTTCCGCTCCCTGGCCCAGAAGGGGTTGATCAACTATGCCCCCTATGAGGTTATCACCCTCACCCCCGCCGGACAGGAAATGGCCAAGGATGTTATCCTCCGCCACCGGGCGCTCAAGGATTTCTTTATTAAGGTTCTGGCGGTCGGGGAAAAAATCGCGGAAGAAGGGGCCTGCAAGATTGAACATGCCGCGCCCAAGGAGATCATCGAACGGCTGACCCAGTTTGTCAGTTTCATCGAGCAATGCCCACGGGGCGGCAGCGATCTGATTTCAGGCTTCAGCAAGTACTGCCAGACCGGAAAAACCGACAAAAAATGCAAGGAATGTATTGCCCACTGCCTGGAAAAATAGCAATATGGCAGGCGGGCTTACCAAGACGCAACAATTAGGGAGACACACAGGCACATGGACGGCACATATTCTGAAGGCTGGTTTACGCACCCCAATCATGGACTGATCAGGGTTTTTAACAAAGGCGGAGAGTGGGTCTACCAGTGTTATTCCCAGAGCGGCCAGAAAGCGCTCTCAAAGGAGCGCCCCCTGGACAGCTGGACGTGGGCCTTGAGCGATGCAACGCTCAAGGATTTTGGCCCAGGCTGAGTAAACACATCACACGGCACCGCATCTGCGGTAATCCGGCAATCTCTTACAGTATTAGACAGAGCACAGCTACTGCCCCACAACAATCACTTACCAGACTGAAGATCGATCGACTCTAAGAAAGTTTTCCCAAGGCCGCTGTCAGCCGCTTCATTCCTTCCTCAATGGTCCCCATGGCTGTGGCAAAGGAGAAGCGGATAAAGGCATCCGCCCCGAAAGCCGCGCCCGGCACCGTGGCCAGTAAGGCCTCGTCCAGCAGATAATCCGCCAGATCAACCGAGTTCGCCATCACCTTCCCCTTGAAGTTTCTGCCATAATACGTAGAAACATTGGGGAACACGTAAAAAGCCCCCTTGGGCCGCACACAGGTCACGCCTGGGATATTGCCAAGGGCGGCCATGATGAAGTCAAGACGGGGCACAAAAGCGTCCCGCATCATGGTTGGGAAATCCTGCGGCCCACTCACTGCTGCCAACGCCGCCTTCTGGGAGATGGAGCACGGATTGGAGGTGCTCTGGCTCTGAATCTTGTTCATGGCCGCGATAATCTGCTTTGGTCCGGCGGTGTAGCCGATGCGCCAGCCGGTCATGGCAAAGGACTTGGACACGCCGTTGAGCACCAGGGTCTGGGCCGCGAGCCGCTTATCCACATCCAAAATATGCGGCAGTTTGCCATCGCCATAGACAATGGTGTCGTAGATATCGTCGGAGATGATCAGCCAGTTATTGGCCAGGGCCAATTTAGCCACCGCCTCCAAGGCCTGGGCAGAGAACACGGCACCGGTGGGGTTGGAAGGACTGTTCAGGATAATGGCCTTGGTTTTCGGGGTGGCGTAGCGGGCGAGCAGCTCCTCGCTCAAGTCAAAGCCGTTGGCCTCGGAGAGCGGCACCTCCACCGGAGTGGCGCCTGCCAACAGGACGATGGGCGGATAGGATACCCAGTACGGGGTCGGAATCAGCACTTCATCGCCTGGGCCGAACAGGGCCTGAGCCATATTGTAAAGCCCATGCTTGCCGCCGCAACAGACCTGAATCTGATCGGGCTCATAGCTCCAGCCCTTGTCCTGGGCCAGACGGTTGGCAATGGCTTCCCGCAGTTCCGGGATGCCCGGCACCGCAGTGTAGCGGGTGAAACCTTCGTCGATGGCCTTTTTCCCGGCCTCGCACACATGGGCAGGGGTGTCAAAATCCGGCTCGCCCACGCTGAAATTGAGGATGTCAGCGCCCGCCGCCTTCAGGGCCTTGGCCTTGGCGTTCACGGCCAGGGTGGGGGAAGGCTTGATCTGCTTGACTCGTTGTGCAAGACTAATTTCCGCTTCCATTTTCTTTCCTTGTAATGGCGTTTGCAAAAAAGCTCCGGCAGTCATCGTCACGAAGCCAACTTAGTACAAAACAGTCTTCAAGGTCAAACCCTTGGCGGGCGCGGTTGCTCCAGCCAAGGCCCGGTCCCGGGCAGCCACGATCTCCTGAAAATCAAGGGGAGTCAACCGTCCACGGCCCACGTCAAACAAGGTGCCGACAATGTTGCGCACCATATGCCGTAAAAATCCATCCCCGGCGATGACCAATCGATACACCTGAGAGTCCTTTCCCTCCTCGGCAAGACGGGCGGAAAAAATGGTGCGCACGGCCCCCCTGCCCCCGGTAATGGACAAATCACGGGACCCGGATGCCTCAAAGCTGCTGAAATCATGGGTTCCTACGAGCATCGGCAGACAGAGCCGCACGGTGGCGCAGGCAAAAGCCCCCCGGACCTGGGCAGCATACAGCCGCGAGCAGGGCGGCATGATCTCCGTGACCATGAAGGTGTACACATACACCTTGCCCCTGGCGTTATAGCGCGCATGAAAATCGTTGGCAACCTTTTCAGCGGCAAGTACCCGAATGGCCACAGGCAGCATGCCGTTCAACCCCTTCACCAAGCCGGAAAGCGGAATGGCCGCCGCAGTATGAAAATTGGCCACCATGCCCTCGGCATGCACCCCGGCATCGGTGCGGCCGGCCCCATGAAGCGTGACCTGAGCTTGGGTCAGGCGGGCAATAGCCTCTTCCACCACCTGCTGGATGGTGGGCTGGCCCAGCTGTCTCTGCCAACCGGCGTAGTCAGTCCCGTCATAGGCCAAAACAAGCTTGACGTTTCGCACTGTGCTTCAGGGGAAAAGAGGAACGATTCTAAGCCCGGTATTCTCCGGAAAACCGCACATGAGATTCATGTTCTG